>JANNXN010000201.1:0-4582 GCA_031409595.1 Rhodobiaceae bacterium | reverse complement strand
ATGGCATCTCTATAAAGCGTCGACAGGCAGCGTCACATCCCGATTACAGCACCCGTAACCCGCGAAATCCGCATGCCGCCTACCCAAACCCCGGCGCTGGAGCGGAATGACTTTTGATTATCCCAGAGTCTCCCTCCCCCTTGTGGGGAGGGTTGGGGTGGGGGTCGGGAAGTAATGAAAATTGAGTTTCAAATAACATGCGGTGGGGCCGGAGCGACCCCCACCCTTAATCCCTCCCCGCAAGGGGGAGGGAAACTCTTGGGAACTCCGCCTAATGTCATCGCACGCTAGGAAAGTTCTTCCTCCATGTGGACGCGGATGATATCTTCGAAACTCTTCTCAGCCGAAAAGCCAAGCGACAAAGCCCGCTGCGGGTCAAAATTCCGCGGCCAGCCCGCCACAATTTTCCCGATCGTTTCATCAGGTTCCCGCGTGATCAATTTCACCACATCATTTCCAGCCACCTTGCCAAGCGCCTCGATCTGTTCGGCAACGGTGCAGGAAAGCCCGGGCAACGTGAGGGTGCGCCGGGCGCCAAGTTTCGCCGTGTCAAGTTCCGCCGCCTGGACCAGGAACTGAATGGCGCCCCGTGGCGACACATGCCAAAGGCGCACGTCATCACTGACGGGAAGATTGGCAGGCTTGCCCGAAAGCGGCTCGCGTATAATGTTTGAAAAGAACCCGGATGCGGCCAGATTGGGCTTCCCCGGCCGCACGCAAACCGTCGGCATCCGCAAAGCCACACCGTCAAAAAAGCCGCGCCGCGAATAATCATTGAGCAACAGCTCGTCGATTGCCTTCTGCGTGCCGTAGCTGGTGAGGGGTGTTGTAAAGAATTCATCGCCGATGGCATCCGGGAAAGGCGCACCGAACACGGCAATTGACGATGTAAATATGACTTTCGGCTTGTAGCCGCCACCCGCTTTTCGAATAACCTCAAACAAAATGCGCGTGGCATCGAGATTGATGCGGTAGCCTTTCTCAAAATCTTTCTCAGCTTCGCCGGAAACAATAGCAGCAAGATGGAAAATGACATCGGGCTTCGGCCCAATCAGTTTTTCAGCTTCGCCAGCCGCCGAAAAATCACCAACGAAGGTATCAATTGGAAAAGCGGAAGCAGGTGGTGGCGGAGGGATCACCGCGTCATACCGCGTGATGGCCGTAATGGCTTTCCCGTCGAGCTTGCCGTCCTTGCACAAACGCGCAATCAACTTCGCGCCCAGCATTCCGCCAGCGCCAATAACTGAAATATGCAACTCAACCTCCGTTGTCGGTGAATGCCCACGAAGACCAATCCGTGGGCTGGCTTTTCCCTGGCATTTGCGGCACGATAGCCGCATGCGGGGCAAACTCTCAAGGGGTCAGCTTGCCAACGAGACCATGAAACAGCCTGAAATATCAAAACTGATCCGTGACATAAGGGCCTGCACCATTTGCAAGGCTCATTTGCCGCTGGGACCGAGGCCAATTCTCCAAATCCATCCCAACGCCAGAATCCTTGTCGTTGGCCAGGCGCCCGGCAGGCGCGTGCACGAAACCGGAATCCCATTCAATGATCCAAGCGGCGTTCGCCTCCGGCAATGGATGGGGATTGATGAAAGTGTCTTCTACAACGCCGAGCAAATTGCGCTGCTCCCCATGGGTTTCTGCTATCCGGGAACGGGAAAATCAGGCGACCTTCCACCGCGCCCCGAATGCGCCGGGAAATGGCGCGAGCAAGTCCTGCAGCGCCTGACCAACATTAAACTCACCCTTGTGATAGGCCAATACGCCCATGCCTGGCATCTGAAAGGCAGGCAGAACGCAACCCTGACCGAGACTGTGAGAAACTGGGAAGCCCATTGGCCAGCGTTCGTGCCCTTGCCACACCCAAGCCCACGCAACAACATCTGGCTCAAGAAGAACCAGTGGTTTGAGGAGGAACTGGTGCCGAAGCTGCAACAGCGAGTTTCCGATGCGCTATGAAATGATGCTGCCGCACCAGATCCGCACCGCCATCAAGGAAAATTGGCCCGTGGTGCTGCCGCTCGGCGTGCTGGAATATCACGGCGAACACATGGCGGTGGGGATGGACACGCTCGCCGTCGTGAAAATTCTTGACATCCTCGAAGCCGAAATGGATCTCGTCATCCTGCCGCCATTTTACTATGGCGCGGCGAGCTATGTGGTGGAGCCGCCAGAGGGCAATGGCTCGCTTCATGTGCCAGCCCAGGTGCTGTTTCCGATGGCGCAGGAAATGTTCATGGGCCTGCTCCGCATCGGATTTCGCAACATTCATTTTTTCATCCACCACCAGACGGAAAATTTCACCGTCGGAATGCCAACGGACCTCGCCTTCAAGTTCGCCGCCAGGCAGGCGATTTTCGCCTTCCTTGAAAGGCAGCGGGGCGAGGGCTGGTGGGGCAGGGCGGAAATGGCCGACTATTACGAAAAACAAAGCAGCGGCAGCGATCCCTTCAACTGGATCAAGGGCCACCCCCTCATGACTGCTGACATCATCAAGACCTATCCCTTCGATCACGCCGGGCAGGGCGAAACATCGCTCATGCTGGCACTCTGCCCGCAGGCGGTGGACATGGAGCGGTTGTCAACCGAGACATGGTACACAAAGGACGCAGGCCAGGCTTCCCGCCAACTGGGCGAGAAGGGCAGGGACTTGATCCTCGCTCACCTGCGAAATGTTCTCGGAAAATAAATTGGCAGGCGAAGAAATCATCCGTAGGCTGATCAAGGAGCTCGGCATATACCTCGAGCGCTTCGGGGGCGGCCCCGGCATCGCCGACGTGCGAGCCGGGCTCGCGAAATGGGGAAACGGCCCCTTGCAAACCATAACACCAAATGACCATCCCGTTTGCGTTCACATGGACCAGGCCCTCGAAGCGGTTCGAAGCAATGGCGAGCCAACGCTTGCCGCAGCCATCCAGAACATCCGACCCCACCTCAACTGGACCGTCTACAACCTCTACAACCGCGAAGAGATCGGCGCAGACTTCGCCGACGGTCACGCTTTCACAACCCTGATCGGCGAAGGCGGCTTCGTATCCGCTGAAGACTTCGATTTGGGCCTCTTCCTGATCAAGCCCAACACCCTCTACAAGGATCATCACCACGCGGCCCCCGAACTCTACGCCCCCCTGACAGGCCCCCACGGCTGGCGCTTCAACCCGCACGATAATTTCGAATGGCGCAAAGCCCACACCCCCATCTGGAACCCCCCATGGCAACCCCACGCCACCCTGACCGGCGAAATCCCATTCCTCTGCATCTTCTGCTGGACGAGGGATGTCAACATCCCCGCCAAGGTCATCAGGGTCAAAAGTCCATTTAAGGGTTTATAGTCCTACAATAGGCGTTTAAAGCCCATAGGAGCCCCCTGCGGCGGGTTTCAACCACGGCCAGCTACTCCCCCAGCCCACCACCCCAATTTCCCGCCCACGGCCCTCTCAGGTGCCGTAGGATTAAAATCCAATTATACACAAAAAAACCCGGCCTCCGTTTTAAGGGAGACCGGGGCGGATTGTAAGGAGCAGGGGTTAGAGAATGAAGTCTGCCGTTACTGGTGCGATAATTGTGTTCTGCAACAAAATTTCAAAGTCCGTAGCCAAGTTGTTGTTCACATTACCCTGGATCAGCACTGAGTCATTTACCAAGTCCGCGTTCGTGTCGATTAGTGAGTAGCGGACTTGACCTGCCGCCAAGACCGCACCAACAGTCGCATCACTGAAGGCCGCGGTCCCGATAAAGGTGAAGGCCTGGTTGCCAGCGATAGTGGTATTTGCGTCTATCGTCGAAAGATCAATGATATCCCCACTGAGGAAGTCCGCAATGATGTCCCGGTTGGCCGCACCAACTCCAGAATCACCGGTCGCATTGAAGTAGAAGGTGTCATTGCCAGCACCGCCAGTCAGCCTGTCAGCACCGCCTGCGCCGGTGATGATATCAACTCCGCCACCGCCGTTGAGGGCGTTTGCGCTACCGTTGCCCGTAATTGTATCACCAGCTGAGCCGCCGATGAAGTTTTCGATGCTGCTGAGCTGGTCGTCGGTGGCTGCAGCAGAACCTGAACCGGAGACCAAGAAGTTCACGCCACCAATCGCTACCGTTAACGATGTTGAGTAAGCGGAGTAGTCCGCCGTATCACCAGCACCATTTTGGCCATTGAAGAAGTCACGCACATTGTCGACAGTGGCAACCAAAGTATCGTTGCCGTTGCCGCCGTTGAGTATGTTGACACCCGTGGTTCCAGTGAGCGAGTCATTGCCATTGCCGCCTGTCGCGTTGCTGATGTTGGCGATCGAGAAGAAGCCCGATGCCGTACCAGCGGCCAGATTGACGGTAACATTTGCGTTTGTGTCAGTGTACCTCAATGAGTCGTTGGCGCCCAGCAGATCGGCTGTAATGATTTCGACATTTGAAATACTGCCGCCGCCTTCGATTTGGGTAATCGACGTACCGTTGAAGTCTACATCAAGTATTTCATTGGCGTTGGTTCCAGTGATTGTCAAAGTATCCGTATCTGCACCGCCGTCAATCGTGTCACTCCGGTCGCCGAAGCGGTACAGGATCGTATCATTTCCGATGC
>JANNXN010000200.1:0-4335 GCA_031409595.1 Rhodobiaceae bacterium | reverse complement strand
CCCATTTTCTCCAGCGCCGACTTGAGCAGGGGAATGTGGGTGAGGTGGCCTGCGGTTAACGTCGAGATGCCCACCATGTGAACATTTTCTGTGATCGCAAGGCTTGCAACTTCTTCTGGTGTTGAAAACAGCGCGCCAATTCTCACATCAAAACCGATATCACTGAACGCCGACGCAATGACTTTTTGCCCCCGGTCATGCCCATCCTGTCCCATCTTGGCAACCAGAATGGCAGGTGCGCGGCCATCCGCTTCCTTGAACGCCGCAACCGCATTTTTGGCCCGTTCAATTTTTTGGCTGTCGCGCGAGGAGGCAACGTAAACCCCTTTGGCTACCCGCGTTTGCGCCACATGGCGGCCCCAGACTTTTTCAAGCGCCAAAGAAATTTCCCCAACAGTTGCCTTGGCGTGCGCCGCATCAATGGCGGCGGCGAGCAAGTTGCCGTCGCCACTTTTGGCGACAAGCGAAAGCCGGTCCAACGTCTGCTGCGTAGCTGAAAAATCCCGCTCCGCCTTAAGCCGGTTCAGTTTTTCAATCTGGCTTGCCCGCACGGCTGAATTGTCAACACGCAGGATATCTATCTCGGTTTCGTCATTGGCTTGATACGCGTTCACGCCAACAACCGTTTGCTCGCCTGAATCTATGCGGGCTTGGGTTCGCGCTGCCGCCTCTTCAATTCGCATCTTGGGAATGCCAGCCTCGATGGCTTTGGCCATGCCGCCGAGTTTTTCAATTTCTGTGAGATGCGCCCATGCCTTGGCGCTCAAATCAGCCGTGAGCTTTTCCATGAAATAACTGCCGCCCCATGGATCAATCACCCGGCAGGTGCCCGCTTCCTGTTGCAAAAACAACTGAGTATTGCGGGCAATCCGCGCGGAAAAATCCGTGGGCAGCGCCAGCGCCTCATCCAGCGAGTTTGTGTGGAGCGATTGTGTTCCGCCCTGTGTCGCCGCCATCGCTTCAATGCAGGTGCGGGTCACATTGTTGAAAACATCCTGAGCGGCCAAGCTCCAGCCGGACGTCTGGCAGTGCGTGCGCAAGACCAGCGAGCGTTCATCGGCAGGCGAAAACCGCTGCATCAGCGTTGACCAGATCACCCGGGCCGCCCGCATCTTCGCCACTTCCATGAAGAAGTTCATGCCGATGGCCCAGAAGAACGACAGGCGCGGCGCAAATTGGTCAATATCCAATCCGGCAGCAACGCCTGCCTTGGCATATTCATATCCGTCAGCCAGCGTGTAAGCCAATTCCAGATCAGCCGTCGCACCTGCCTCCTGCATGTGATAGCCGGAGATGGAAATGGAGTTGAACTTCGGCATGTGTTCGGAGGTGTATTTGAAAATGTCCGAAACAATCCGCATGGAATTTTCCGGCGGATAAATGTAGGTGTTGCGCACCATGAATTCTTTCAGGATGTCATTCTGGATAGTGCCACTGAGCCTATCGGGAGGCACGCCCTGTTCCTCACCCGCCACAATGAACAGCGCCAGAATGGGCAGCACCGCGCCATTCATGGTCATCGAAACACTCATCTTGTCCAGCGGAATGCCATCAAACAAGGTGCGCATGTCGTAAATGGAATCAATCGCCACGCCCGCCATGCCAACATCACCGGCCACCCGCGGATGATCTGAATCATAGCCCCGGTGCGTGGCCAGATCGAAGGCCACCGAAAGCCCCTTTTGCCCCGCCGCTAAATTCCGCCGATAGAAGGCGTTGGAATCCTCGGCGGTGGAAAATCCGGCATATTGCCGAATGGTCCAGGCTTGCGTCGTGTACATCGAAGGGTAGGGGCCACGGAGATAAGGCGGCGCTCCGGGTTGTGTTTCAATAAAGTCTGGTGTGTCATCGGCGGTGTAACGGGCTTTGATGACAATTTCCTCAGCGCTCACAAGCTTTTCGTCATTCCGGCGAAAGCCGGAATCCGCTCGCAATCCAAGTGAAGAAGATTCCGGCTTTCGCCGGAATGACAGAACTGTGGTTTCAATCGCCGCTTCAAATTCCTTCTGAAGCTGATGCACCTTGGTTCCAATGATCGGATCGCTGCTCATGTTTCCGGCGTCAAACTCCGGCAGCTTTCCCGTCTTCACAATCTCCTGAAACAGGTCCCACGCCTCGTCGCACAATCCTTGCGTCAACGCCTCAACATAGCCAGCACCCGATGCCGGATCAGACACAAAGCCCAGATGGGATTCCTCCAATAATATGAGCTGTGTATTCCGCGCCATGCGCCGCGCAAAAGCATTGGGCCGCCCTTGTGCAATCGAAAACGGCAGCACGGTGATGGTATCAGCGCTCCCAAGCCCCGCGCCAAACACCGCAGCGGTGCTCCGCAAAATATTCGAATGGGGATCCAGCGTCGCCATCATGCGGCGCGATGTTTCACCATGGATATGCAACGGAGAATCCGGCCGCACCCGCTCCCACAGCAAACGCAAAGCCCGAAATTTGGCCAGGGTCAAAAACATGTCCTGATTTGCAGCTAGCGTGGCGCTTACCGGCAGTCCAAAATGCTCCCGCACCAGGCGCGCCAAAACGCAGGCCAGCTCTTGCGCCTCCGTAGCACCTTGAGCGTGAAACAGCCGGCCATCGGCTTCCACAAACGGCCCTTTGAAACCTTGTTTGCGCAAATCGCCAATAATGCCAACCTCATTCAATCCGAAGGTGACCGAAAGCCGCGACGGATCAATCGGCTGGCTCTCAACGTAAGTCGCAAATGCCCGGGCCAATTCAGTGCCGCCTTCCAGCCGCACATGAATGGCATGAAGGTGCACGCCTTCCAAAACCTGCCCGATGTTTTTGGCCCCAGAAACAATCGCCAGTCCATCAGCCCCATTTTCCAGATCGTCCAACACCTGGACCGCATCGCAATGATCGACCAGGCTCAAAACGCGCCATGGGCCGGGCTTGCAACGGTCAGCCCTTGCCCCGTGAATTTGCGGATAAAGCGGCCGCATCCGGCGCGTCAGAAAATTGGTCATATTGTGATGCTACCCCGCAATTCTACTCTGTCAATCGGCAGTTCGATTGGGTATAGACTGTTGACAAATCGGAGTTGGAAAAGATTATGAGTGAAACCGCAATTTTTCTCGGCCAAAGCGAAAAACGTGAAGAGCTTTTGCTGGCACTCGCCAATCGCCACGGCCTTGTCACCGGCGCCACCGGAACCGGAAAAACCGTAACCCTGCAAATCATGGCGGAAGGTTTCTGCAATGCCGGCGTTCCGGTTTTTGCGGCAGACGTCAAAGGCGATCTGTCCGGCATTTCCCAAGTGGGCGAGCCCAAGGACTTTTTGCTCGAACGCGCCAAGAAGATCGGCTTCGATGATTATGGCTTCGAAGCCATCCCGACAATTTTCTGGGACCTGTTCGGCGAGCAAGGCCACCCCATCCGCGCCACGGTGACGGAGCTTGGGCCACTCATGCTCTCGCGGCTCATGGGCCTGACGGACGCGCAGGAAGGTGCGATCAACATTGCCTTCAAGATTGCCGACGAGGAGGGCCTTGCCCTTCTTGATCTCAAGGATTTGCGCGCACTTCTCAAAGACCTCGCCGATCGCGGCAAGGAGATCACCACGGAATACGGCAATATCAATGATGCAACCATCGGCGCAATCCAGCGCCGCCTGGTGGTGATTGAAGAGCAGGGCGGCAACAATTTCCTCGGCGAACCTGCCCTCGACATCAAAGACCTCATGCGCACCACCCGCGATGGCAAGGGCTATATGAATGTGCTGGCCGCTGACAAGCTGGTCAACTCCCCCCAGCTCTACGCCACATTCCTGCTCTGGCTGTTGTCAGAAATGTTTGAAACCTTTCCTGAAGTTGGCGATCCTGAAAAACCCAAACTGGTTTTCTTCTTCGACGAAGCTCATCTCCTCTTCGCCGATGCGCCTCCTGGCCTTCTGCAGAAAATCGAGCAGACCGTGAAGCTCATCCGTTCCAAGGGCGTTGGCATTTATTTCGTAACGCAAAATCCGCTTGATATTCCGGAAAGTGTTTTGGCCCAGATGGGTAACCGCATTCAGCATGCGCTGCGGGCCTATACGCCGCGCGAGCAGAAAGCCGTGCAGGTCGCAGCCTCAACCTTCCGCCCCAATCCAAAATTCAAAACCGAGGAAGCCATTACGCAATTGGGCAAGGGGGAAGCCCTGGTTTCTGTGCTCGATGCCAAGGGCGTTCCCACCATGGTAGAGCGCACCTTGATCCGCCCGCCCTCCAGCAGGCTCGGCCCCATAACGCCAGATGAACGCCAGAAGAGCATCAAAAATTCTCCCGTCTACGGCCAATATGAACAGGCCGAAGACCGCGAGTCGGCTTACGAAAAACTGTCCAA
>JANNXN010000199.1:0-2833 GCA_031409595.1 Rhodobiaceae bacterium | reverse complement strand
GGCTGCTCCAGCAACATCGGATCCCGATTGGAGAACCCAAACGACCTTGATCTGAGCGCAAAGGGGCCTACCAAAGTAGCCTCGCACCAGCAGTCACCATCGCAAAAAACTCCCGGCAATGCCAAGTATCAGTTGTTTCAGGGTACGCCTCAAAGTTTACATGACTATTCACTTGATCCGCCGCCAGGCGTTGTGGCCGCTGAAGGCAATTATACCATCAATGTGGACCGGGCAGAGGTGGGCGAGGTGGCGAAGCTCATTCTCGGCGAAACCCTGGGGCTCACCTATGTGCTCGACCCGCGTGTTCAGGGCACCATTACCCTTTCCACCAGCAGACCGCTGACTGCCTCAGAGGTGCTCGACGCCTTTGAGGCGGCACTTCGGGTCAACGGCGCGGGACTGATCAAAAACGGGAATGTCACCAAGGTTGTGGCATTGCAGGAATTGCTGGAAGGCGAGATGGGCAAGGCCGATCTTGATCCTGAAACCGTGTCTGCTGGCTTTGGCGTCAGCGCCATCCCCATTCGTTACATCAGCATCGCCAACATGATGGAATTGATTGACAGCTTTGTTGCCCGCAGCGGCTCTGTCAGGGCATCCAACACCGGCAATCTTGTTCTCGTGCGCGGCACGGCTGCTGAACGCAGATCGCTCATTGAAGTTGTGCTTTCATTTGATGTTGACTGGATGCGGAGCCAAACCGCAAGCCTTGCCATTCTTGCCAACAGCTCGCCCGACGAAATGGTCTCAAAGCTGGAAGCTATCTTTGAGCAGGACACGGCAACGTCCGGCAACAATGCCATCAAGGTTGTACCGCTTGAACGGCTGAACGGCGTTGTCGTGATTGCAAACAGCCAGGAAAAGGTCAGGCGGGCTCTTGTTTGGGTTGGCAGGCTGGATAAGGCGAGCGCCAAGGACACCAATTACTTTGTCTACGCCGTTCAAAATGGCAACGCCGAGGATATGGCAAAAATTCTTGTCTCAACATTTGTGGACAAAAGCGACGCGCCGGGGCTTGCAGCCGAAGTAGCGCCAGACCAGCCGACGGTGCAGCTTTCAACCGAGAGCAACCCCGATCAACCACCGGGAGCCGACGGCCAGGCAAACCGCGACGGAAAATCCGACTTGCAGGGAAGTGAAACGGTTTCATCGCTGCCCGACGCCTCAAACGATCAGGCTGAACCCAGTTTGGCGCCGGGCATCCGGATTACACCCAATGTCGCAAACAACACCCTGGTCATTCGCGCGAGTCAACAAGAATACAGCAAGATACTTTCGATGTTGCGAAAAATTGATTCACCCGCAGTGCAGGTTCTAATCAATACAACCATAGCCGAAGTCTCGCTTAACGATGATCTGCGCTACGGTGTCCAGGCTTACTTCAGGGATAACAAGGGCTCAGGCGGCGTCTTCAATGGTGAATCTCTGCTGCTCAAACCGAGTTTTCCGGGACTCAATCTTTTGCTTGGCAGCACCAGCAATCCCAAGCTTGTTCTCGATGCGCTGGCAGCCGTCACCTCAGTGCGGATAGTCTCGTCACCATCTTTGCTGGTGCTTGAAAACGAGACCGCAATAATCAAGGTGGGCGATCAGGTGCCAATCAAAATCCAGACCCTGGATAAAGATGCTGGCGGCAGCGTGAACTCATTTGAATATCGCGATACCGGTGTTATTTTGAAGGTGAAGCCCCGCGTCAACGCGGCTGGATTGGTTACGATGGAACTGGGGCAGGAGCTGTCTGCCGTTACCGCGGGCTCTGGAAGCTCCACCACAGAAAGCGAAAATCCGACATTTTCGCAACGCTCCATTACCAGCAAAGTCTCGGTCTACAGCACCCAGACAGTGGTTCTCGGCGGCCTTATCAGCGGCCAGGACAGCCGCCAGAAAGATGGCGTTCCGGGCGTCAACAAGATACCCCTGCTTGGCAATTTGATCGGCAAAACTGATAACAGCGCCAAACGAAACGAGCTCATCGTATTCATCACGCCGCAAATAATTCAGAATGGGGAAGATGCAAGCCGTGTCTCCGAGGAGCTCCGCGCAAAGATGAAGCTGTTCAACCAGAATTGAGTTCTCAAGGTGCAGCTGGTTGGGCTGCGCCAGCTTCAAACAATCTAAGTTTGAATGTTTTTCCTCGCTGAAGCAGCGTAATCTCCCGATCACTCACCTGCGTCACTTGCCAATCAGAAACAGTTTGACCGACGGTCAGGTGAAACACTTCATTGGTCGAATTCTGGCGCACCACTGCTGTCTTTGCCTCTTCACGCGAGGACACCGCCAGAAGCGTAAAATCGCTCACATCGACATCCGCCGCTTCTGTTTCTGTTGGCGTAACGGTGACCTCAGGCGGCGTCGGCAACCTGTTCCTTCTGGAAGGATTGAACAGGGGGCGCTCCACAATGTCACTGAAGTCCTCAATCCCTAGGGTCGCAATTGGATTGAGCAGAGCAGGTTTTCCCTTCGCTTCTGCAACTGGTTGAACGACAGAAGAAGCAGGTGCGTTAGTTTGTGCCTGGTCCTCTCCGGCGAATTGCTTCAACCAGGCGGGGCCATCAATCCATACAACTATGGCAGCCAGCGCAAACGCTACTGTGATCAGAAGAGCGAGCCGTCGATTTATCACGAGCCAGTCTCCCGCCAGCCGTAAGCCTCAAGTTGCAATATGATGCTCAATTTTCCTGACGGATTTTCACTGCCGGAATCAGGGGCAGATATCCTGGCCTGATTGACGAACAAGTAGGGTTGAGCCGTTTCAATTGCGAGCAGATATGCCCTAAGGCCCTCAATGCTCCCCGTCGCCTCACTTTCCAGACGCAACACCGAAAGACTGCCA
>JANNXN010000198.1:0-2536 GCA_031409595.1 Rhodobiaceae bacterium | reverse complement strand
TTGCATGTGTTAAGCCTGCCGCCAGCGTTCGTTCTGAGCCAGGATCAAACTCTCAAGTTTGAAACAGCTCTCCTGATGAATAAATTCACCAGAAAATGGTCGCTTTAGCGTATTAAATTGACGGAGATCATGTGCCTCGATATTTCTATCAAAGCATTGTCTTCTCTTAATATAAAACGCATAACGACTATGTTTCGGTTGTTCAAGCAGTTACCCGCTCGAACCGCCAGGACACACGCCGCCTGCGTTTCTTTTTCTTTCCTCTACAATGTCAAACAGCGGGGACACTTTATTAAGTATCCAATTCAAGTAGCCGACGAAAATTCCACCGGTTCCCCTTTCGGGTAACACCGGCGTCTCAGCCAGCTACATAATGAATTCACGTAAGAACGACGGCAGTTGTTTGCAACACCGCATCCCTCAGTGGCCGCGTTATAGGTCCCCACACGTTCAAGTGTCAAGCACTTCGTCGCAATTATTTTACAATTAAAAGAAAGCCCAGCTAAACAGCGGTTTCCAGCCGCTCGGACTATCCATGACAGCAAAACCGATTCCCCTTCAGTGGATTGGCTGGGGCTTGCGACCCAATTGCGCGGCCATACTGCGCACGAGAGCTTAAAAATCAGAGTTTTGCTGCCATGCCCCAATGTCGCCATCTTTAGGAAGGATTGCTGGCACAGTTGAGGATTGCTGGCGTAGTTAACGAACCGGTAACGGTCTAGTGGCAAAACTTCTGTGGCGCGAAGGTGGAATTTCGGTGGTGCGCCGTGGAATTTGCAACGGGTTTGTAGAGGGCGTAGTTCTAGTCGACGGGCACAAACGAATTGAGCCTAAACTGCTCAAAGAAAGCAGTTGGGTTTGAAGTAAGTAAGAAGTTGAGCACGCGTTGCGAGGGGATACTGGGATTGAAGGGCCACGGTGAAAAACCACTATACCGTAAACCTGAGCCGATTCGTGTTCAGCGTCCGCCGGTATATATTGACAAGCTTGACCAAGGCCTTAATGATCCGTTCACTGACGAACCCGTTCACCATCGCTGGCTGCTGACCACTTGCATTGTCGGCATCGTAGGTACGCTCGTCGTAGGCGGCGCCGCGATCGGCCTGTTTGGCGAGAATGCAGCACCGCGTGACGCCAACGCGGCGATTGGCAAATCAGCCAAGACGGAAGTCCAACCGAGCGCTGCAAAGCCACTCAACACTGCTTCCCTGGCGCCAAAAATTGTCGAAGTCATCCCTGAGCGTGATCTAAGTGGCGACAATCTCTATCCCGAGATCACCGCTGATGACCTGCCCTATGGCGACGGCAAAACCATAGTTCTGGACGCCGAAATTCAGGCCGCTGAAACCGAAACAACCAATATCACGACCATTAGCAAGTCTGCTCCTGCCGAACCCATCGACGAAAATTTCAAGATCGCCGAAGGGCGCACGCTGGTCGATGAGCTCATCGAGCGCGGCGTTACCAAAGAATCAGCCCAGGCTCTGGCGGCCTCCATGGAGCCCATATTTCCGGCCCGCATGATCAAGGCTGGAACAGTTTTTTCGTTAACGCTGGACCGCCAGCAGGATTTCTACGGTCGCGACGCAACCTTCCCGGTTGAACTCTCCTTCAAGCCCGGCCCAAAAGAAACCATTACAGTTGAAGCCGATGACGACGGCCGCTTCATTGCCCGCGTTGACGGCAAAAAAGATGGCGCCCAGTCAGAATATGCTCAAGCCACTCAATTCCGCACCAAGGCAAAGGTTGCGTCCAGCCTTTATTCAACCGCCAAAGACAATGGAGTTCCTGATTACATCGTATCCGAATTGACCCGCATGTTCTCTTTTGACGTTGACTTCCAGCGCCAGGTTGAGCCCGGAGATACGTTTGAATTATTCTATGGCAACCCGCTCACCGGGTCATCAACAAAGCGTAAGGTTCTGCACTACGCCCAGCTTACACTCGACGGTGTTCCAAAAACCTACTTCAGATATGTGAATTCTGATGGCCAGGTGGATTACGTTGATGAACAAGGCCGTAGCGCTTCTAAAGCCCTTTTGAAAACCCCGGTATCGGGCTCGAAGATTACCTCAGGCTTTGGCATGCGGAAACATCCGATTCTGGGTTACTCCAAAATGCACACTGGCACCGATTTCGGCGTGCCCTATGGCTCACCTATTCGTGCCGCCGGTTCAGGCATTGTTGACATTGCAGGCCGTCATGGCGCCTACGGCATCACCGTTCAAATCAAGCACAGCAGCAAGACAGAAACTCTGTATGCTCACATGAGCAAGCTGGCCGCTGGCATTCGAACTGGCACTAAAGTCAATCAGGGGCAGATCATCGGTTACGTTGGCGCAACGGGTCGCGTAACGGGTCCACACTTGCACTATGAGGTCCGCGTGGCTGGCCGTGCCGTGAATCCACAGCAGGTAAAATCCTCAGGATCCAAACAACTGGCAGGTCAGGACTTGCGTAAATTCAAGCTTTACAAGCAGCGTGTTGTCGCACTGATGCAATCCACGCCACCCACCACGCAGGTGGCGCAGGCAGG
>JANNXN010000197.1:0-49154 GCA_031409595.1 Rhodobiaceae bacterium | reverse complement strand
GCGATATTTGATGTACCAGGCCCCGCCATCATCATTTCGATTGTGTCTGTAACCGATCCCGCCAACCCAAATCCATGCGCCGGATTCCAATTTGCGAAGGGCACTAGCGTCAAGCGATGGTTTCTGCGGCATGTTTCTCTCCTAGAACGGAACCTCGTCATCAAGATCGCGAGCGAAGGACTGTGGCTTTTTCGGCTCTGTCGGTTTCACAAGTCGTGGCCACTGAGGTGCCAGAAGTTTTGCGCGGGTAAGGTCCTCACTCATTTTCTTACCAACCGCCCAATAGTCTTCGGTTCTTGTTTCTCTCCACATTTGAATGTAATTCTGAATTTTAGGCCAAAGGACACAGGCGAAAGCTCTTCTAGGCGATTTTCCATCGCCGTCTGAATAAAAGAACTCCCAATGGTCCATTGTGAATTGTCGAATTTCTTCGTCATCATATGTTTTGTAGTAGTAGTTGTTAGCCAGGAGGTTCAGAGTTCGAACACCCTCGTCTGTATCCCAAAAATCAGACCAGTTGGGCTGATATACTGTGTTGTTATTAAAGTCCCGCTCAGGACCAAGCACAACTCGTTCAGCTTCCTCTTTGATCGCGCGTTCAACGATCATCGTGATGCTTTGGCCACGAACGCGGGACATAAACTCCAAGATGAACCTCGTTTTCGGGTCCAGTCGCAGTGACAGCGTCTGCGTCTTCGCTCTAATTTCCGGTGCCAAAGCGATCTCCTTATCCCCAGCTATCCCAACAATACACGTATTGCCATTGCACTACAAGGTGATTCTGCGTTACATAGCAGGCAATGGCAGGAGTTGTACGGCCAAAACTGTACATTTTTCTTGGTTTGTTCTGGAGATTGAATGATGGCCGACAATCTGATCGATATTAACGACCTCGCCGGAATCCTGAAAATTCCGGCAAAGACCATTCGCAACAAACTCAGCGATGGCACTTGGGAGTTGCCCCCTTTGCGGATTGGCAAGTCCCTGCGCTGGTCCCAGGCGGATGTGGATATTTACCTCAATCGGCTGAAGAGCCAGTCGGCTGGCGTCAACGCCTGACCAGCCTGCAGGTGCCATCCATGAAACTGCCAACTTCGGTTCGCCGCCGAACCCCTAACGCGCGGCTCGTCAAGCGTGACGCGACCTATTCGGTCGAGGAAACTGCCGGGCTTCTGGCTGTTCACGTCAATACGATCCGCAATTGGCAGGCGGGTGGCCTGAACCCCATCGATTCGCACTACCCAATCCTGTTCCATGGCAGCGATCTCCAAACCTTTCTCAAGAGGAAGCAAGCCAAGCGTCGCCAGCGCTGCGGCCCCGGTGAACTCTACTGCTTCAAGTGCCGTCAGCCGCGCCAGCCCAAAGACCGGCTGATCAAGCTTGAAATGCAGAATGAGCGTGTGTTGAGAATGATTGGGGCATGTGAAGTCTGCGGCACACGCATGTTCAGGGCTGGATCAATACAAAATCTGAAATCCTATGAGGAAAACTTCGTCCTTCAATCAGCGGAAGCGGAACACATAGCAGTGTGTGGCGGCCCCGCTGTGAATTGTGAACTGGATAAGGATGAAAAGACATGAGGACCTACAACCCCAGAAATGAACGCATCAAGAGGGCTTATTCTGTCCTCTTGAAGCAGGCCGACCAGATGGCAGACGGTACCATCGATGGAGTCCGCAAGGCGCTGCTCAGGTTTGAAGAGTTCACGGGTTTCGGGGACTTCTCGGCCTTCAACCAGGAACAGGCCATCGGTTTCAAGAAACATCTGGCGAAGCAGGCCGCCGTCCGCACGGGCAAACCGCTCAGCCATGCAACTGTCTTCACAACCGTTAAGGCGGTCCAGGTCTTCTTTCGCTGGCTCTCGCGGGAGCCCGGATACAAGTCGAAAATCCACCCGCCCGACATCCGCTACATGAACCTGTCGCGCAAGGATGTTGCCATCGCCACGTCGGCCCGCACGAAGCGTGTGCCCACCTTGGAACAGATTAGGGCGGTCATCATGTCCATGCCCTGCGAAACCGAAATCGAGATGCGTAACCGCGCCCTGATCGCCTTCACCATTGTCACAGGCATGCGTGACAGCGCCATCGCGTCGCTGCGCCTCAAGCATGTGGACGTTCACCAGCGGCTTGTCTTCCAGGACCCCAATGAAGTGAAGACCAAGTTTTCCAAACGCATCGAGACGTTTTTCTTCCCCATCGGCGAGGACCTGGAAGATATTGTCATAGCCTGGGTGGCTTACCTGCGGGAGAAGAAACTGTTCGGCAATGACGATCCGCTGTTTCCAAGAACAAAAAGAATTGTGGGGCCGGACCTCAATTTTGTATTCCATGGCGTGGAGCCGTTATTTTGGACTTCTGCTGGCCCCATCCGTGACATATTCAAATCCGCTTTTGGACAGGCTGGCATATCCTATTTCAACCCGCACAGCTTTCGCGATACGCTCGTCATCCTCGGCGAGCAAATCTGCAAAACGCCGGAGCAATTCAAGGCGTGGAGTTTGAATCTGGGACACAAGAGTCCGCTGACGACATTCACAAGCTACGGCCCCCTCTCGCTCCACCGGCAAGGCGAACTTATCCGTGGTGCGGGCAAGCAGGATGCCCAAGACGCCAAGCTCGACGTGATCCTGAGATTTGTGGTCCGCCAGGAAAGGAAAGCCATAGATACCAATTGAGAAAAAAATCTTGACCCGTCATTTTCGCGAAGTTTGTCGAAAACTGACTGGCAAAGAAGTGTGTTTTGCGAATTGTTGGTACCACTGCGGTACCACGACTGAAATTTCAGAATCCGGAAATCGCCCGTTCCCCAATCAACTATTTGAATAAAGAGAGGAATAAATGGTGCCCAGGGGCGGAATTGAACCACCGACACGCGGATTTTCAGTCCGCTGCTCTACCAACTGAGCTACCTGGGCACATGACTTTTCGCGCTTATATGTGATTGGATTTGCGGTTGCAAGAAAGAAAGCCCAAATGCGCCAATGCCTGCAATTAAGGGTTTGCAGGGCCTATTTTTCCCTATCTGGTGGGCCATATTGCTCAATTTTGAGCCTTTCGCAGCGCTTGTTCACAGGTAGGGCCGAGAGGGGCAATTCCCGCCAAGTAGCGTCAGCGAACCGGGACGACATCCATGAATTGCTGGGCTCGCTGTC
Organism: Rhodobiaceae bacterium; assembly: GCA_031409595.1. GTDB lineage: Bacteria > Pseudomonadota > Alphaproteobacteria > Rhizobiales > Aestuariivirgaceae > Aestuariivirga. Next base: position 46,000 of record JANNXN010000197.1, on the reverse strand, counting down.
ATTATCTCATATGGAACATTTCATCGATCGGTATTGCGACAGGCGAACCATCTGGATTGCAGCGCATGATGTCATTCATGTAGGCCCACCACTTCCTCATGACAGGGTGGCCATGCAGATCATCCATCCGATGGTTGTCAGTGCGCTCAAGGTAGCCAAACAATGTGCTGGACTCCGGGTCGAGGTAGATTGAATAGTTGCTGATGCCCGCCTGGCGCAGTGCTGTGACAAGTTCTGGCCAGATGTCATCATGGCGCCTTTTGTATTCTGCTTCCATGCCGGGGTTGAGAAACATCTTGAATGCATAACGCTGCATATCACATCCTCATCTGGTTCTTTTCATTCCCCGCATGCCTTGCAGCAGGTTTGGCCCAAGCACGGATACAATCAATAGAATTCCGATCACCCCCGTTTGGATATGGCCAGTGATATTGGCAAGAGCCATGCCGTTGCGCAAATTGAGGACGATGAGTATCGATAGCAACACACCCAACATGGAGCCGCGGCCACCAAACACACTCACCCCGCCGAGCAGCACCATGGTAATGATATCGAGCTCAAAACCCTGTGCCGCATCGCCCCGCACGGAAGCCAGGCGGGCTGCATAAAGCAATCCTGCAAGTGCCGAAACCAAGCCGCTGGCGACGAATAGGATGGCCTTTATGCGGCCGACGTTAACACCTGAAAAGCGGGCAACTTCAGCGCTGTTCCCGATCACAAATACTATTCGGCCAAATCCTGTGCGATGAATGATGATAGCGCTCACGACCAGCATCACAAAGAATATCAGCAATGATAGCGGAAACGGCCCGAGGATGGCCTTTTGACCCAAGGCACTGAACCACTCGGGAAAACCGCCAATGCCTTTGTCTTCAAGCAGCACCCTTGCAAAACCCCTGAAGCCGATCAACATCGCAAGCGTTACGACCAGTGAGGGAATGCCGACATAGGCAATCCAGAACGCATTGAACCCGCCGGCAGCAGCACCGATAGCCAGGCAGACGATGATTGCCAAGCCCGCAGGCATCCCATTTTGGATGAGAACGCCAAAAGCACATGCGGCCAACCCCATGACCGAGGCTACCGACAAATCAATTTCAGCATTGATGATGATGAATGTCATCACCAGCGCAACGATGATTTTTTCAATTGAAAGCTGAAACAGATTGACCTGGTTCTGCACGGTCAAAAATTGCGGCGCCATAACGACATTCGCGACAATCGTCAGCACCAAGATGGCCAGAAGCAGCCCCTCCCAGCTTATCAGGGAAGACAATAGGGTTGCGCGAGGCAGCGTGCTTTGCTTTTCAGCCATCAAGCTACTCCAGATTTTGGCGGTGTAGCGGGAACCGGTGACGATGTGGTTTTGCCGGAGGGCAATAGTTTGCGCACCCGTTTCAGGCTGCCGAGTGAGCGGGTCATGAAAGTGTCTGTTGCAACCGCCGCCATAATCAACATGCCCAGCAAGGCATCGCGCCAGAACTCGCTGACAACGGCCCACCGCGTCAAACTATTATCGATAGTGTCAACCAGCACAGTGCCCAGAACGACGCCCAGAATTGTGCCGGAACCACCGAAGATGTTCACGCCACCAACGACAACAGCAGCCACTGATTTCAGTTCAAATCCCAACCCGGCAACAACCGTGATGTTTCCAAACTTGGCGAGAAATATGAAACCCGCAAGCCCAGCAAGTGCGCCACTCAGCATAAAACTCAAGAATGTCACGCGTGCCAGATTGATGCCCGCCATAACGGCAGCGTCAGGATTTGAACCAATGGCATAAAGTTTGCGCGCCATCCGCAGCCTTGAAAGCGCAACTCCAAAGATCAAGGCGGCGACCAAAGCAATGACAACAATGAGCTTCACATCAAAGTCGCCAATAGAAAGCAAGTTTGTTTGTGGCAGATCGACCAGCCACGTTGGCAGGCTTGCCGTTGTAATCGATTTTGCATTTGAGAATTCGACGAGAAAGGTTCGAAACAGTGCGAGTGTTCCAAGCGTCACAATGATTGATGGAACACGGCCATAAGCTACGAGCAAGCCGTTCAAGGCGCCGCAGACCGCGCCCGCAGCCAGCGAGAGCAATACGACGAGTATGGGGTGCAAGTCGGGATAGGAAGCAAGAAATCCGCCAGTGAAATAGGCAACGATGCCAACAATCGAGCCTACGGACAGGTCAATGTTGCGCGTCATCACAACCAGAGCCTGGCCAATGGCAATCGGCAGGATCACAGCAGCGCTTGTGGCAATCCGGTTGAACATGCGCGGTGAGAAATAATTGTCAATTTGGGATGCAAAGAACAGAATTGTCAGCACCAGGACAGCTGCCAGTGCAATGACCCGCAAGGTCTGTGGGTGCAAGTCCCGGATACTCATGAGGCCAGCGCCTCAATCTGATGCCGACCAGTGGCCAGAGCCATGATCGATTCCTGCGTCGCACTGGAAATATCAAAAACTCCCATTTGACGGCCTTCGCGCATGACCAGAACCCGGTCAGCCAAAATCAGCACTTCGGGCAGGTCCGAAGAGATGACGATAATTGCAGCACCCTGCTTTGCAAGGTCACGGATAATGTTGTGAACTTCGGTCTTGGCGCCAACATCGACGCCGCGTGTCGGCTCATCGAAAATCAGGAGTTTTGGCTTCGTCTCCAGCCACTTTGCCAGCATGACTTTTTGCTGGTTGCCTCCCGACAGTTTACCAACTTCGATATCGACGTTCGGAGATTTGATTTCAAGCCGGTCGCGATGGTGTTCGGCCATCTCGTGTTCGGCCTTCTGGTCAATCAAGCCAAATCGACGCAAAAACCTCTTCAGGCTCGGCAAAGAAACATTGGAAAATATTGGCATTGTCATCGCCAGGCCCAGTTTGCGGCGATCCTCTGACACATAGGCAATTCCAAGCTCCACAGCCTTTTGTGGAGAGTCGATTGCGACGTTGCGCCCTTCGAGCTCCAGTGTTCCCTCAGTTGGCGGAACGATCCCAAACAGTGCAAGGCCCACATCGGTGCGGCGCGATCCGATCAACCCGGCAAAGCAAAGCACTTCGCCCCTGTGCAGATCGAAAGTCACATCCTGGAATATTCCTTCCCGTCCCAATCCCTTGACCGAAAGAAGTTTTTCACCATGTTCATTGGCTTTGGTCTTGATGGCGAAATGGTCAATCGCGCGGCCCACCATATCGCGAACCATGCTGTCGTGGCTAACCTCGGCCACCAGGTGTGTTGAAATGTGCTTGCCGTCACGCAACACAGTGACGCGGTCTGCGATGCGGAAAATTTCATCAAGGCGGTGACTGATGTAGAGAACCGCCACCCCCCGCTCCCTGAGCGCCTGGGTGATCGACATCAGGCGGTCAACCTCGTGGGCTGAAAGCGATGCGGTGGGCTCATCCATGATGAGGACTTTGACATTGAGTGATAAGGCCCGTGCGATCTCGACGGTTTGTTGTTCTGCCAGCGTCAAACCACTTGCGGCTCTGCGCACATCAAGCGACACGCCCATTTTGCCGATCAGCGCATCGGCATCAGCATAGAGTTTCTTCCAGTCCATCAGATGTCCGAGACCCTGATGACTTATGAAGATATTCTCCGCAACATCAAGATCAGGAAACACCATGGGTTCCTGATAGATGGCAGCGATACCCAAATGTTGGGCTTCCAGCGTGGTGCGTATGGAAACAGGTTTTCCATCCGCCAGAATCTCGCCCTGGTCGGGCTGATAAACGCCTGTCAGCATTTTGATGAGAGTGGACTTGCCAGCACCATTCTCGCCAACCAACGCATGAACTTCGCCCGCATGTATTTCAAACGATACATCGCTGAGCGCTGCCGTCATGGCAAAACTCTTCGATGCGTGTCGCAATTCAAGTGTTGGAGTGTTCAATTAAGCCTCGTATGCAGCGGGCGAACAGGCTCGCAAATGGCAAGGTTGCAGTGCCGCAACCTTGCCAATCAGTGTTTGGAGAATATCCTACTTCGCCGCCGCTTCAACGTTGTCTTTGTTATAAACCGTGAAGGGGCCCATCAGAATGCGCTTGCCGGCTTCGCGAGTTGGGTCTTTTTCAATCTTGAAATTACCCATGCGGCCCGCCGTAAACTCTTCACCTTCTTCACCCTTGATGCCGCCGGTCGCCAGCAGATAGCTGGTGTAATAGGTGAGGTATCCAAGGTCAACAAAGCTCCAAAGCGCAAATTCAGGAGCGCAGCCATTCATCGTGTAGCTCACCATTTCGGCTGGCACGCCAAGGCCCGAAACCTTGATCTTGTCACACAGCTTTTCATCCTGCAGAGCCTTCGAGGCTGCAACAATGCCAACTGACGTTGGCGCCATGATCAGCTTCAGGTCCTTGTGCTTGTCAACAAGGGCCAGCGCTCGGTTGTAGGAGACTTCCGATTGGTCATCGCCATAAACCGTATCAACCAGTTTCATGTCCTTGTACTTTGGATCAGCCAGCGCCTTGTTCATCGCAGCTATCCAGGCGTTTTGGTTGGCAGCATCCGGAGTTGCCGAGAGAATGGCAAACTCGCCAGCACCACCCATGATGGAGTGCGCCATGTCGGCCATGACAATGCCGATCTGGTTGAAATCAACCTGGGCCACAAATACGCTTTCACCCTTGCTGGATGGAATAGGACTATCCCATGTCACAACCTTGGTGCCCGCGGCCTGGGCGGCTTCTGCAGTTGGCGAAATCTGGTCGCCTGCATTGTTGGACAGCATCACGACAGCTTGCTTTTGCGTGGTGGCGGTTGTGAGCATTTCGATTTGGCCAGCAACGCTGTTTTCAGGAGTTGGGCCAATATATTGCAGCGTACCCTTGTTCTCGAGCTCTTTGTGGGCTTCTTCAGCGCCGCGGTTTGCCTGATCGAATGGCAAAATGCCAAGGAACTTTGGCAGCAGGACAAGATTTACGTTTTCGCCCTTCTTGGCCATCATGGCGTCCGACAAAGCCGTTCCCGTGAGCAAGACGGACGCGACTGCGGCCAGGCAGCCAAACTTGGCGAGTTTCAGTGTGTTTCGGCTTAGGTTCTTCAGCATGGTTTCCTCCCTATTAGCTGACTTTGTTGCTCCCAGCCCTATGCGGCTGAAAGGGATTTTATGGTCTCTTGGTCTGCAATCACCACATTCACGCCCACTGACCTGATGTGATCAAGCATGTCGGCAGGCGCGGCGGTGTCGGTTACAAGAGTGTGGACACGCGGCAGTTGGCAGACAACCATGCTACCACGAGATTCAAACTTTGAAGAATCTGCGATGACAACCAATTTGTCGGCGCGCGATAGAAGTTTCGCCTCAGCGCGCGCAATCAGCGGGTCACCCTCAATGATGCCCATTGGCGTGATCGAATAGCAGCTCATGAACATCCGCGACGCCGTGAAATGGCGAATTGCATCCTCATCAAACGGCGACAGGATGATGCCCTGTTCGCGGTAGACCTCACCGCCCGGAAGTACGATGCGGTTTTGACTGGTCGCAATCAATTCTTGGGCGATGGGAAATGAATTGGTCAGAATTTGCATTTTCCGGTTGCGCAGGAACTCCGCCATATACCAGGTCGTCGATCCCGCATTGATGATAATGGACTCGCCATCCGCGCACATGGCAGCGGCAGCTCTTGCAACGTCACGCTTGCGACCCGCATTCATGATCTGGCTGACGCCAAATGACCGTGTGGCCAAATGCGATTGCTCGGCAGCCTCGACCGCTTCAATGCCGCCATGAACACGCCGGAGTTGCCCCATTTCCTCGAGCTTCACAAGATCACGGCGCAATGTGGCAGATGATGCACCTGTCGCGGCGACCAGATTGCGCACGCTGATCACCCGGCGCTCACGCACCTGGGTCAAAATCAATTGCCATCTCTCCCGCTCATGCATGCCAGCTAGTAACGCATGATCAAACGCGATCGTCAATCAACATTCGCTCATACTGCATCGCAAAACGTCATTGCAGTGCAAAACAATGTGGCAATTTGATTGACCGTGAGCAATCCTGACCATATGATTTGGACCACCATGACAAATAATCTCTTGCTCAAGTCCCAGTGGAACGACGCTTACGCGAAGTCCCTCGATGAACCCGGCCTGTTGCTTTATCGCTCCAATCTTCTGGGCTCAGATCTCCGCATCACCAACTTCGGCGGCGGCAACACCTCCGCCAAAGTGCAGGCCAAAGATCCGCTTGACGGCAAGCCTGTCACGGTTCTGTGGGTGAAAGGTTCCGGCGGTGATATAGGCTCAATGAAACTTGACGGCTTTGCCACACTCTACATGGATAGGCTGGAGTCACTCAAAGGCCTCTACAAAAGCCTCGACCAGGAGGATGCGATGGTTCATGCCTTGAACCACTGCATATTCAATCTGAATTCGCGTGCTCCCTCAATTGATACGTGTCTGCATGGCTACGTCCCGCACCCGCATGTTGATCATGTGCATGCCGACGCTGTTATTGCCATTGCCGCTGCAAAAGATTCCGAAAAGCTGACAAAAGAAATATTTGGCGATGAAATGGGCTATTTGCCCTGGCAGCGCCCCGGCATCGATCTTGGCATCAAGCTCGGCAAAATGGCCTCTGACAATCCCAAGTTTGTCGGCGTCGTTCTGGGAAGTCATGGACTGTTCACCTGGGGTGCGACGGCTCATGATTGCTACGAAACCACGTTGCGTATCGTCAACAAAGCTGCCACTTGGCTCGACGCCAAAGTGAAGAAGCCCGTATTCAAGGGTGAAGCAGTAAGGTCACTCACGGCTGCAGAGCGCCAGGCAGCTGCCATTCGCCTGCTGCCGGAAATCCGCGGCCGCATATCAAAAGAAGACAAGAAATCCGGGCACTTTACCGATGCGCCAGAGGTGTTGGAGTTCGTGAATTCAAACCAGCTGGTGGAGCTCGCACCACTTGGAACGTCCTGCCCTGATCATTTCCTGCGCACCAAAATCAAGCCGCTGATCGTCCCCCATGATGCTGATGCGGCAACTCTTGTTTCCCTTATCGAGGGCTACCGCAAGGACTACGCCAGTTTCTATGAGCGTTGCAAACACTCAAATTCTCCCGCCATGCGCGATCCCAATGCGGTGATCTATCTTGTGCCACAGGTTGGCATGCTGTCTTTTGCAAAAGACAAAGCCACAGCGCGGATTGCTTCGGAATTCTACGTGAATGCCATCAATGTCATGCGGGGCGCTGCGGGTGTTTCAACCTATCAGGGCCTGAATGAACAGGAAGCTTTCAATATTGAATATTGGCTGCTGGAAGAAGCGAAGCTTCAACGCATGCCGCAACCCAAAGCGCTGCAGGGCCGCATCGCCTTCATCACCGGCGGCGCTGGAGGCATCGGCTCAGCCATTGCCCACCGCCTCCTCTCTGAAGGTTGCAACGTAATGCTTGCCGACATTGATCAGGCGTCGCTCCATGATGTGGTGGCGGGTTTTGGAAAACGTTTTGGCAAGGATATGGTGCAGGGCGTGCCCATGGATGTGACCAGGGAAGAGCAGATCATTGCAGCCATCAACGAAACCGTTTTGCAGTTTGGTGGGCTGGATATTCTGGTCAACAATGCCGGAATAACAATTGCTGCCAATATTGAAGACACCACACTTGAGTTGTGGAACAAGAATATGTCGATCATGGCGACAGGATATTTTCTGGTGGGCCGCGAAGGCTATCGCCTGATGAAGCGGCAGGCGCTCGGCGGATCGATGGTTTTTATCGCCTCGAAAAACGCCATTGCGGCATCGCCCGGCGCTTCGGCCTATTGCACGGCAAAGGCCGCCGAAGTTCATCTCGCCAGGTGCATGGCGCTCGAAGGGGCGCCGCTTGGAATTCGCGTGAATGTTGTAAATCCCGATGCAGTGATCCGTGGCTCAAAGATTTGGCAGGGCGAGTGGCGGCAGCAAAGAGCGGCTTCAAACAAAATATCTGAAGACCAGCTCGAAGAGCACTATCGCAAGCGTTCGCTCTTGCAACGCTCCGTATATCCAGAAGATATAGCCGAGGGCGTTTATTTCTTTGCCTCCGATATTTCCAACAAATCGACCGGAAATTTCCTCAACATTGATGCTGGCAATGCCGTGTCCTTTTCGCGGTGACCCCCATGAGCTTTGCAATTTCAGCCGATTTGATCAGCACTGAAAACAAAAAGGCGGAAGGAGCTCTTGCCGAAGATTATGCGGCATTGGGTCGCCAACTCGAGCGGCGTGGCATTTCCATCGAAACCATGGCAACCCGCGCCATGGCCTACAGCATTGCAGTGCCAACTTGGGGAGTGGGCACCGGTGGCACGCGTTTTGCCCGCTTTCCAGGGCCCGGCGAGCCGCGACACATCCATGACAAGCTTGAAGATTGCGGCGTGATCAACCAACTTACAAAATCGACGCAGAATGTCAGCCCACATTTTCCGTGGGACAAGGTTTCAGACTACAATGCCCTGCGCCAGGAGGCATCACAATATGAACTCGGTTTCGATGCGGTAAATTCCAATACGTTCCAGGACCAGAAAAATCAGGCTCTTTCATACAAATATGGTTCGCTTTCTCACACCGACAAAGCTACGCGCCAGCAGGCTGTCGAGCACAATCTTGAATGCATCGAAATTGGCCAGAAGCTGGGTTCCACTGCACTCACCGTTTGGATTGCCGATGGCACAAATTTTCCCGGCCAACAAAATCTGACCAAGTCTTTCGACAACTATCTTGAAGCCTGTGCCAAAATTTATGCGGGATTGCCAAAAGACTGGCTGATGTTTCTCGAGCACAAAATGTATGAGCCGGCCTTCTATTCCACCGTGATATCAGATTGGGGCTCGAGCCTGCTCGCGGCACAACAGCTGGGCGAGAAGGCAAAGTGCCTGGTCGATCTTGGTCATCACGCACCTGGCACGAATATTGAGCAAATCGTGGCGCGGCTCATCCATGCGAGTAAACTTGCAGGCTTTCATTTCAATGACTCGAAGTATGGCGATGACGATGTGGATTCAGGTGCGCTGGACCCGTTCCGCTTGTTCCTGGTGTTCAACGAACTCGTAGATGCCGAATTGCGTAACCCGCCCGGATTCAATCCGGCCTACTTGATTGACCAATCGCACAATGTCACAGACCCGATCGAGAGCCTGATCTCTTCGGCAACAGAAATCCTGCGCTCCTATGTGCAAGCCTCACTTGTGGATCGTAAAGCGCTGCAAGCCGCACAAGATGCCAATGATGTCATGGGTGCGCATCGGATGCTCAAGGTCGCCTATATTACGGATGTCTCTCCCATTCTGGCCGAAGGGCGCCGCCGTAAGGGAGGCGCAATCCAGCCGATCGAAACCTATCGCGCCTCAGGTTATCGCAAGGAAAAGACCAGGGAGCGACCGCCGGTTGCAGGCTCTACATCTGGGATCGTGTGAGCGCTCCAGGCCCCTTATGCCAGCAGGATCGCCGCCAGGCTTCGTCCGACAACATCAATCTGGTCGTCAGCAAGGCACATGGGATTGATCAAAATTCGGTTTGCACTCCGGCCGCTGGGATCAACATGAATGGAAGGATCGCCGTGACGCAGCTTGTCGATGACATCGGTGGCAGACTGTGAGCCGCGCAACCCGAGTTCAAGCTGCGGGACCTCTTCGATATTATCCTCGTTTATAATTCGAATATCAGTTCTATTGGTGCCGTTCACATGGGCGGCAATTGCCTTAATGGCATTCAGCCATTTCGCATGGCGCTTGGCGTCTCCCTCGGTTACAAAAAGCTGAAGTGCGGTTAATAGCCCGATGATTTCCTCCTTGCCAGCCTTGCAGGTGCGCCCAATGCCGTGCTGTGGCGCACCTTTGAGCCGCGATTTGTCAATGAGGGTGGAAGGCGGCTCCCACATGTCCCAATAGACATCAAGATCGAGATGTTGAAGTGCGGCGGCCATAATGAGATCGCGCTTGCCGCACAAAATCCCACTGGCCTGTGGTCCGCCCAGTGCTTTGCCGCCGGAATAAGCCACCAGATCGGCGCCTTCGGCAATGAAACGTTTGAGATTTGATTGCGGAGGCAATTGCGCGGCGGCATCAACGATCACCGGAATTCCGCGAGCCTGTGCAATTTTTGTAATTTCGCCAAGTGGCGGCAAGGCGTTTGCGTCAGCCACATAGAAGAGGGCGGCAGTTTGCTCGGTTATTGCATCGTCGATTTCCCAGGCTTCCGCGTCACGCACACCAGCTCCTGCGTAACGATCAGGCAAACCGACCTCCACGATCTTGACGCCAGCGGCGCGCACCGCGTGGTCATAGAAATTGCGCTGGCTGCGCACCATTATGACCTCATTCTTCATAGCCGTGGTATCGGGCAGGCGCGCCATGCGGCCGGGATCGAGACCGGTGATACATGCAGAAGTCGCCAGCAGCAGGCAGGCAGAAGCGCCAGAGGCCACGTAGCCAGCTTCGGCTCCAGTGGCTTCCGCAATTGCCTTTGATGCTGCGGCTTGTAGTTCCGCCATATCAACGCAGTGCTGGGAAGCCTCTGCCATGGCCCGCGCCACTTCTGGCCGCATGATGCCGCCCGACAATCGGGTGGCCGGACCCTTGGCATTGACAATTGTGCGAACCCCGAACCGGTCAAAAACACTCATAACCCCGACCCTCCATCAATGCCTTCAATGGCGTGCTTCACGTCTTCACCAAAGTGCCGTATGATCTGTATGCTGTGAGCATTGAAGACCTAACGATCCTCGTCTTCGTCTGTGCCCTCTTCGTTTTCTACGGCCGGTATGGCGTAATTGCCACCCAGCCAGCGATTAAGATCAACTTGCGAACAATGTGAAGAGCAGAAAGGGTGGAATTTCTGCGTCGAGGGCTTCGCGCAGATGGGGCAGGGCCTGCGGGGTTTCAAGCGGATAGGATCAACCATTAGACCAACGCTGAAGGAGAGGTCATCCAAGTGTGAAGTATGGGATAGCCAGCGCCTTCAAGCAAGTGCACGGTTTCATAGAGTGGCAGGCCTACCACCCCCGAATAGGATCCCGTGAGATTGCGCACAAAAGCTTCCGCCCGTCCCTGTATGGCATAACCGCCAGCTTTACCGCGCCATTCTTCGGATTGGATGTAGCTCTTGATATCTTCGCGCGACAGCCGCTTGAACCTGACTTTGGTTTCACTGCAGCGTGTGGATTTCTGTCCTTTGGGCCCGATGAGGCAAACCGTTGAATAAACCCAATGCGAGCGCCCAGACAAAAGCGTCAGGCACGCGAACGCATCTTCCGCTGATTCAGCCTTGGGTAAAATGCGCCGGCCCAATCCCACCACAGTATCAGCCGCCACAACAAATACGCCAGGGCCCAATGCCGTCACTTGCGGCGCCGTTTGGGCAATTCTTGCCTTTTCCTCAGCCAGCCTGATGGAAAGCCGCCGCGGCGTTTCGCGACGCTTCGGCGTCTCGTCAATGTCAGTTGGGTTGAGCAAGTCCGGCTTGAGACCAACACGCTCCAACAACGTTAACCTGCGCGGTGAAGCGCTGGCGAGCACGAGCTTAACCCTGTCCTCAGCCATCAGGGACTACTTGAAGCGATAATTGATGCGGCCCTTGGTCAGGTCATAGGGCGTCATTTCAACCATCACGCGGTCGCCCGCCAGAACACGAATGCGGTTCTTGCGCATTTTGCCCGCCGTGTGGGCAATGATTTCATGATTGTTGTTATCGAGCAAAACGCGGAATGTCGCGTTGGGCAGAAGCTCGGAAACCGTGCCCTCAAATTCTAGAAGTTCTTCTTTCGCCATGAATCTTTCCGGTTAATAAGTGATTGGCTTGATAGATGGACCTCTTGCACCTCAAATGCAAGAGACCGCAGGCCATGTCATATTATACACCTTTTGCGGTCGTTGCGCCAAATCTTGTTTTGATCCGCCGCACCAGCCCGTCCCGGACATCCCGGTAACTGTCGAGAATTTGCGCTCGGCTGCCAGATGTGGCTGAAGGGTCGTTGGTCGGCCAGTATTCAGTTTCAATTGCCATGGTGCGGGTGAGTTCGAGGGCCCAATGATGGGCCTCCGGAGACAATGATATTGCAAGGTCAAAACTCGAGTCTTCGAGTTCTGCAAAAATATGGGGTCGATGCTTGCCAAGTTCAATCCCCATCTCGTCCAGCACAACGCGGATAAAGGGATCCGCCTTGCCAGCCTTCACGCCAGCAGACGCCACATAGACCTTGTGCCCGTACAAGTGCTTCATGATGGCTGCAGCCATTGGCGAACGGATGACATTCTGTGTGCAGGCAAAAAGGACTGCGTTGGGAAAGTCGCCTGGCATTATCCGCGCCAATGTAGAACACAGACCAGCGTGAACAGCCGCCGAGCCGTGTCAAAATCCATGTCTACCTTGCCGTTGAGCCTCTCCTTCAAAATTTCACTGCCTTCATTGTGAAGGCCGCGCCTGGCCATATCGATGGTTTCAATTTGTGAAGGGGTCGAAAGCCTGATGGCGCGGTAGTAGCTTTCGCAAATCAGAAAATAGTCTTTCACGATGGCGCGGAACGGCGACATGGAAAGCCCGATGATCGAAATTTTTTCTTCGCGTTCATTAAATAGTTCAAACAGCAATCGCCCGTCCTGCGTGGAAAGCTGCAGACGGTATGGACCCTCAATGCCATTCACCAGGGCAAAGGAATTTTCCTCGAGAAGATCATAAATGGCAACCTGCCTTTCATGGTCTGCTTCCGGTGAAGGGCCAGCCCCGAGACTCGCGTCGAGATCGACAGCGATCAGGCGATTTTTCCTGATTTCGTTCATGAATGCCAGAATAGCCGCACTGCTGCAGGGCCGCTAGGCTTCATGGTGAGGTGAATTTTCGGCGGCCCAGGCAGCCCCCAGGTCGCGCAATTGGACGTCAATGCACTCAACTTCGAGTCTGATCGTAAAGCCTCCAGAAAATGTCAGAATGACAGTGCCGGATGGGCTTTTGCCTGGCTCGAATGTTATGGAGAGCAACGCCAAAATCATATCTTCGGTCATCTGGGGAATGCCGATTTGCTGTGCACTCAGCACATGCTCAAAATGCAGGCCGCTGCGGCGGCGCTCAGAAATCGGCTGCAATTCCCAAGCAAAGCGATTGGCCACTAGCGCAAATTTCCTCGGCTTGCTCAGGTAGCGAATATTGGACAGGGCCACGAGTGCGTCCTGCATGTGGGCAGAAATGACTTTCAAGTCATCAGTATCAACTGCCGCCAGTCTCAACACCGCTCAGTGCCCCGACAATCTTTCCACGTCGGCCCCGCAGGCCTGCAGCTTTTCTTCCAGAGCCTCAAATCCCCGATCCAGATGATACACGCGGTGGATCATCGTGTCGCCCTCAGCCACAAGGCCAGCAATCACCAAAGAGACAGAAGCCCGCAAATCCGTGGCCATGACATCAGCGCCAGTGAGCTTTTTTACGCCTCGAACCTCTGCTGTGTCGCCATGCAAATGAATATCGGCGCCAAGCCGCGCCAATTCCTGCACATGCATGAACCGGTTTTCAAAAATCGTTTCGCGGATTGTCGAGGTGCCTTGGGCCTTGGTCATCAACGCCATGAATTGCGCCTGAAGATCGGTTGGAAACCCGGGGTAGGGGTCGGTATCGACATTGACAGGTTCAATGGCGCTGCCATTCCGCTGGATACGGAGACCCTCGTTGCTGCGCTGAACCGAGGTGCCACTACGCGTTAAAACATCAATCATCGACTCAAGGCTGTCAGCGCGAGCCCCTTTGAGCAGAACATCGCCACCCGTCATGGCGGCAGCCATCGCATAGGTTCCCGTCTCGATGCGGTCAGCAATAACTTCGTGCTCAGCACCAAGCAGGCTGGTAACGCCTGTCACTTTTAGGGTCGAAGAATGAATGCCTTCGATCTTGGCGCCCATCTTCACCAGGCATTCCGCCACGTCGCCAATTTCCGGCTCACGCGCGGCATTCTCGATGATGGTGTCCCCCTTGGCGAGCACTGCAGCCATCAAAGCCGCATGGGTGGCGCCAACGGTTACTTTTGGAAAATGAATATGACCGCCTTTTAGACCGTTTTTGGCCCTGGCAATGACATATCCTGATTCAATTTCCACCTGAGCGCCGAGCTTTTCCATGGCCATGATGTGTAAATCCACTGGCCGCGTCCCAATGGCGCAGCCGCCCGGCAGCGAAACTTTTGCCTCGCCACAGCGCGCCAACAATGGCCCCAGCACCCAGAAGCTCGCCCGCATTTTGGAAACAAGTTCATAGGGAGCGGTAGTATCGACTATATTTTTGGCGGAAATTTTCAAGGTCTCGCCAGCCGTGGAAATCTGCCCCGGCCGCTTGCCGGAAACCGTAATGTCAACACCATGGTTTTGCAAAATGCGCTGCAATCGCAACACGTCCACCAGTCGGGGCACATTGCGCAGCGTGAGCTGCTCTGGCGTCAGCAGTGCTGTAATCATCAGCGGCAGGGCCGCGTTCTTGGCGCCTGAGATATTGATCGTGCCGTTTAGCTTGTTGCCGCCGCGAATACGGATACGATCCACTTAATCAGTCCTTTCAATAATCATCACAAGGATTACCCTGCCAAAACGGCGCTAACAACCATAAACGGCCCCAATTAGGCAACTCATTGACTGCCTGCCGGTTTTTTAGGCTTTTCCACGATCTTTTTGATTTTAGCCAGTGATTTCCTCTTTAACAGGTTAACCCGCAACGCCTCAGAAAGGCGTCTTGTTTCGGCCTCAGATCGTGGTCCCCGCGCTTTATTAGCCATTCCTGAACAGATGGAAAGTCTTCGCCAATCTGTCAAGTGCTGGAGGGTTGCGCTGGACCAAGGCCTGTGGCATGTCACGGGCCATCAGTCAGGCGTTGCTGCTGTAGCTCAGTGGTAGAGCACTCCATTGGTAATGGAGAGGTCGACAGTTCAATCCTGTCCAGCAGCACCATTTGCGTCCCCTGTGTTTCCAAGCATCTTGCGCGTCCTCTGGCGATAGTCCTGGGGCATTTCAAAGCTGCCCGCCCATATCCCGCGCTTGGCCCTTCTGGCCTCGCCTTCCAACTGAGCATAGCTGAAGTCATAGTTCACAGCCCAACCCAACCGCACCATTTCAGCATTGAGCTCAAGCCCGCCATTCTTGCAAACCGCAACTGAACGTTCGTAGCGATCCGTTTCGAACGAACGGCAGGAAATATTCCCGGCGCCAATGAGCTGGCGAAGCACGTCCGCCGCCTGTTTTCCGCATTGATATTCGGTGCCGTGTTTATCACGGCACGTCTGGAGAAATTCTGGCGCATCAATGCCCCGCAAGCGAATTTCGGTGGCGCCCACTCGCAAGGAGTCACCGTCAATCACATGCGTTGTCCGGCTGTCAAAATCAAAGCCGCCAAACCGCTGCGCGACAGCCAAAACGACGGTAAGCACGATCAGGAATAACAATCCGTCGGCAACGCTGCGATAAAATGGCCGTTGTCTGGCGCTCACGAAGTTGCTTTGTCCCAGCGGGCAGCGCTCTTGTCGTCAGAGGATTTGGCCTCAACCCAAACCTCGCCTTCAGCGCCCGCCTCCAATTTCCAGAAGGGTGCCTTGGTCTTGAGCCAGTCAATGAGAAAGTGGCAGGCCTCGAAAGCCGCTTCACGGTGTGCCGACGTGGCGATGACCAGCACGATATCATCACTCGGTGAAAGCTTGCCATAGCGATGAACGATGAGTGTTTCGATGAGCGGCCAGCGCTTGTGGGCCTCAACATCAATATCGGCGAGCGCCTTCTCCGTCATGCCTGGGTAGTGTTCCAGCGTCATTGTGGAAATCTTGTTATGTTCACTCAATTCGCGAACTGTTCCCACAAAGATGACAGTGCCGCCAACATCAGTGCGTCCCTGCTTGAGCTTTGCCAGCTCAACGGCAACATCGAATGCTTCGGCCTGAACACGGATCATGGCACTTCAATCCCCAGTTAGCGCCTTGAGCAACTTGTCGCCTTTGCGCTCGATCTTTTTCATGGTTTTCTCGGAAAGGCCAAGTTTACGCAAAGCATCATAGGCAGCTTTTGGGTTTTTGAGCACTCCGTCAATATCCGGATATACGCGAGGCTTGTTCCACTGGCCTTCGACCACAATTTTCACCGGCAGCCCCGCGGCCATCTCGTCGCCTGTAACAATCAACGGCTCAAACTTGAGGTAAACAGCACGGCGCAACATATCAATTTCGCCACCGCCAGTGATCTCAAACAGCGGGCTTTGCACCCTTATGTCGGTGGTTTTTGCAATGCCGTCCTCAACCTCAAAAGTTGCCGCCGCATGATCAATATCTGTCAGCTTGCCAGACGTATTCCCCCAACCCTCCACAATCGCACTGCCGACCTTCGACACGCTATCCAAAATGTCGACACCTCGAATTTGGCCATTGCTGACTTCAAGTGTGAAGCTGCCCTTGAGTGTCGACATCAATTCCCGTTGATTGTGTCCACTGGCTGAAAGGGTTGCCTGTAGACCAGTGGTGCCGCCGAGCCAGCCCATTCCAGCAAAATCCTTGAAAAATGCCTCGCCTCTCAAGGCGCGACCATCAACCGCCAGTCGCAACGCAGAGACCTCTTGCGATCCGTCCAAAACCAGTTTCACGCTGCCCTTGCCGCCATAGAGTGAAGCATTCTGAAATCTGGTTTCCAGCACGCCGTCCCTGAGGTCACTCGAAATATCAACCGGGCCAATCTCAATATCGCCCCACCTCACAGCTTTCGCAGAAAGCGCCAGCGCGCCATTGACGCCTCGCAGATTGGTAAAATTCAATGCGTCAATTTTCCAGGTTGAGGGTGCCGTTGCAGCGCCCGGGTCTGCGCTCTTGGACGAAACAAAATAGGGATCCAGCGTCAGCAAATCAGTTGCAAGCGAAGCCGAGATACGAGGTTTCTCGCGGCTGTAGTCCAGGAATAATTCACCTTTGGCAGCCATGCCGTCAAGCGAAACATCAGCTTTCGTGAGTTTCAGTGCAGCGCCTGAAGAATCCAGTGCGCCGAAAAGTTCAAAGTTTTTCAGCCCGGCCTGGCCGTCGATTTCGGTTCCTATCCATTTCGCCAGACTGCGGAGGTCAGGGGCATTGACCGCCAGCGAACCTGCAAGCGTTAGCCCCAATCGTGTGCCCAGCCTGCCGCTGAAACTCACACCCATGGCAGATGATTTGACACTCAAATCTGCTGGCGAGCCATCAGCAGCCACACGCTGCAAAGACTTGATGTGGGCTTCAAACCCGCTCAATTTCGAATTGATGGAGGCCGTGCCAGTAATGCTGAGCTCAGCTTCTTCACTGACCTGAACGGTGGCTGTAACATTTCCAGCCGCAACAGCCACAGCGTGACGCTCATCTGCAAAACTGAACGAACCGTCCACAATGCTCATGGTAATGGGTTCATTCAACGAGGGATTGAGAATGGAGTTGCCGGACTTGGTTCCGCCGGAATTCTTGTCAGCGATCCAGTTGCTGTTGTTCATGCCGTCAACCAGAAAGTTGAATTGCGGGTTGGTGAGCCTGACATCGCGTATCCGCAAGCGACGGCGCAACAGGTCGCCAAAATGAATGGGCAGTTCCACGAGATCGGCCTGCGCAAAGTTTCCTTCCATGTCATCAGGATTTGAGATCACGACATTGTTGAGGCGAACAGAAAGTTCCGGCAAATATTGGAGGCTGACCCCCCCATGCACGGTGAGCGTGCGGCCAGTTTTCCGCATCACATAATCCTGCAATTGGGTGGTGGCAAAGCCCGGATGCATGAAGGCCCAAATGGCTGCGGCAAAGAAAAGCAATGACAAAAAGGTGCCTATCAGGAGATAGTTCTTTTTTAATCCCCGTGCCCTTTTCAAGAGGCCCGATATGCTAGAAATTCCCGCTGGAGACATTTAATGACCGATCAACCTTTATGGACGCCGACAGAAGCGCGAACATCGCGTTCGAATCTCCGTCGCTTCATGAATGAACTCAACGCCGAAACCAAACTTTCCCTGCAATCTTATCAGGATATTTTGGATTTCTCGAATGAAAATCCACAAATCTTTTGGTCGAAACTATGGTCATTTTGTAATGTCAAGGCGGAGACACAAGGCAACCGGATTCTGGTGGATGGCGACAAAATGCCGGGCGGCAGGTTCTTTCCTGATGCAAAATTGAACTATGCTGAAAACCTGCTGCAGCGCCATGACGATAAAGCCGCCCTGATTTTTTGGGGCGAAGATAAAGTCAGGAGCACGACGACCTGGCGGCAGCTGAATGAGCGAGTGGCTCAAACGCATCGGGCTTTGGCGAAAGCCGGCCTGAAGGCGGGTGACCGCGTTTGCGCCGTAGTGCCCAATCACCCGGAAACCATCGTTGTATTTCTGGCCGTCGCATCGCTCGGCGCAATCTGGTCCTCGTGCTCTCCTGATTTCGGCGAACGCGGAATTCTGGATCGCTTTGGCCAGATCACTCCAAAATTCCTGATCACCTGTGATGCTTACTACTATGGCGGCAAACCCCATTCCATTTCCGAAAAAATTGCGAAAGTCCTGACCCAGCTCCCCAGTGTCGAGAAAACCATTGTCATCGACTATACGGGGCAAGCCGCAAACATCGCCAAAGCCGTTTCGCTGGAAACCTTCACGTCCGCTGAAAGCACAGCACCCATTGAATTCGCGCAATTGCCCTTCGATCATCCGCTCTACATTCTCTATTCTTCCGGCACCACGGGAATTCCAAAATGCATCGTTCATCGCGCTGGCGGCATCTTGCTCAAGCATTTGAGCGAGCTGGTGCTCAACACGGATGTGCATCCAGGTGACCGGCTGTTCTATTTTTCGACCTGCGGCTGGATGATGTGGAACTGGTTGGTGAGCGGCTTGGCTGCCGGTGCCACGCTGTTGCTTTATGACGGCTCACCCTTCCACCCCAATGAACGTGCGCTGTTTGATTTTGCCGACGCTGCCGAGATGACGATCTTTGGCACCTCAGCCAAATATATTGACTCGGTCCGCAAAACCGGGTGGCAGCCGAAAGACACCCACAAGCTGGCAAATTTGCGTTCCATGCTCTCCACCGGCTCACCCTTGAGTGCTGAAAGTTTTGAATTTGCCTATGCTGCGATAAAATCCGACATGCATCTCGCCTCCATTTCCGGCGGCACGGATATCTGCGGCTGCTTTGTTGGCGGAAATCCACTCACCAGTGTCTGGCGTGGCGAAATTCAGGGCCCGATGATAGGCATGAGTATTGATGTCTTTGACGAGCACGGTAAATCCATAAAACTGGAAAAAGGCGAGCTGGTTTGCGTGAAGCCATTCCCCTCAATGCCAGTCATGTTCTGGAATGATGCGGACGGCCAAAAATATCACAACGCCTATTTCGCCCGTTTTGAAAACATTTGGTGCCACGGCGATTTCGCCGAAATCACCGGCCACAACGGAATGATCATTCATGGCAGGTCAGATGCCACCCTGAACCCCGGTGGCGTGCGCATTGGAACCGCCGAAATCTATGCCCAGGTCGAACGTATTCCGGAGGTGCTTGAAGCATTGGCCATTGGCCAGGATTGGCATAACGACGTTCGCGTTGTGCTCTTTGTCAGGCTCGCGGCAGGCAGAACACTCGACGAAAAGTTGATCGCCGTCATCAAGAAGCAAGTGCGTGATGGCGCTTCTCCGCGCCACGTGCCTGCGGTCATTCTTGCAGTGGCTGATATTCCGCGCACCAAGTCCGGAAAAATAACAGAACTCGCAGTCCGTGAAATCGTCCACGGTCGGGAAGTAAAAAATCAGGAAGCCTTGGCCAATCCGGAGGCACTGGAACTATTCCGCAATATTCCGGAGCTCAGGGTCCCGCAGGTTGCGCGCTAACAGAATTATGGGGATCAGTCCCGCCGCTACAATTGTCAGTGCAGGTGCCGCACTTTGCTCAAGTTGATCCAGTGAAGTTAGCGTAAACACCAGTGTTGCCAGCGTATCAAAATCAAATGGCCGCAAGATCAATGTCGCCGGCAGCTCCTTCATGCAATCCACAAAAACCAGAAGTGCGGCCGTCACAAGTGCAGGTCGCAAAATCGGCAGGTCCACCTCAATCATCGTCTTGAATGGCGTGCGCCCCAGCGTCCGCGCCGCGGCAGTGAGATTGGGCGTCACCTTTTCCAACCCGCTCTCCAAAGAGCCAAACGATATCGCAAGGAACCTCACTGAATAGGCAAAGACTACTGCGATCACGGTGCCAGAAAGCAGCAAGCCCGTCGAGATGCCAAAACTCGCGCGCAAGAAGGCATCAAGGCCGTTGTCAAACGCAGCAAAAGGGATAAGCACGCCTATGCCGAGCACAGTTCCCGGAATCGCATAACCAATGCTGGCCAATCGAATGACCAGCCTGATCCCAAGCGTCCTGCGGGCGCGATACGCGTAAGCCAATATCAGCCCTAAACCAACAACGACAATACCAGCCAAACCCGACAGGACGAGCGAATGCCACGCGGCGATGAAATAAGGCGCAGAAAATGAATTCGAGAATTGCTCGAAAGCGAATTTCAGCAAAATAAGTCCCGGCAGGATAAAGCCGAAGAAAACTGGCGCCAGGCAAATTAGCAAGGCCCCAATTCCGCGCCAACCCGTTAGGGAAGGGCGCCGCGATGCCGCTTGTTGCGGTGTTTGCCGTGACGAAGGTTGCTGGCTTCGGGCGCGTCGTTCTACCCACGATAGCCCAAGAACGAATATGAGCAAAGCGCCTGCCAACTGCGCCGCGCCGCCAATATTTCCCTGGCCCAGCCAGGTCGTATAAATGCCAAGCGTCAATGTGCGCACGCCGAAGAAGCCAACGGCTGCGATATCATTCAGGCATTCCATAAGAGCCAGTGTTATTCCAACTACAATTGCAGGCCGCGCCTGCGGAAGCGCCACTGCAAAAAAGGCCTCCCAGGTGGTTTTGCCGAGCGTTCGGGCGACCTCAAGCTGGCTGACGGGCTGCCGCAGAAAACTCGCCCGCGCCGTCATGAAAACATAAGGGTAGAGCACCATCGAAAGCACAAAGATCGCTCCGGCCATTGAACGAATTTCAGGAAAATAATAGTCGCCAGGCGTTGCCCATCCAGCCGCGCCCCGCAGCCAGGTCTGCACTGGCCCCGCATAATTCAGGAAGTCCACATAGGTGTAGGAGACGATATAACTCGGCATGGCCAGCGGCATGAAACAGCCCCACTGCAGAATCCGCCGCAATGGAAATTCATACATCGTAACAACCCAAGCTGTCGCAGTTCCCATGACAAAAGTCAGAAACCCAACGCCAACCGTCAACTCGAGTGTTTGCCATATATACCCCGGCAGAACGGTGTTCAGCAGATGCGGCCAGATATTTTCCTGCGGGCGCAGCGAAAGAAAAACAATCGCCAGGATGGGAAGTGCTATGGCAACTGCAATGAGGCCCGCAGCGGCGGTAAGAAAAATTTCAGGCCGCGAAGTCTTGCCCCGCCGCACCGCATCACTGGCGTCCATTATTCCGCCAAAACGCGCGTGGTCGGAAATGTGAGTTCGATCATTGTGCCTTTGCGGGGCTCACTGGAAATATTGAATGTGGCCCGGTTGGCTTCCGCCAATGCACGCGTCAACGGCAGGCCGAGCCCTGTGCCTTGCGCCTCGCGGCCCGCAGTCGTCACGCGTTTGAACGGTTCCAAGGCATCCTTCAGTTGCTCAGCATTCATGCCGATGCCCGTGTCTTTGATCCGAAACTTAAGCTCACCGGATTTGTTCATCAATCCCGACACAATAACCTGACCGCCGGGATCCGTAAACTTGATCGCGTTGGAAAGCACATTTAACATGATCTGCCGCATTGATCTTTGATCCGCCACAACATTGGGAAGATCAATCGGGATGGACTTGCGAATAACGACACGCGCTCCAGTGGCAGCCTCCTGCAACATCCGCAGCGCATAATCTGTCGTGTCATTCAAATTTACTGCGGTGAAATTCAGTTCGAGTTGTCCTGCTTCAACCTTTGACAGGTCCAGAAGATCATTGATCAGTGAAAGCAGCAACCCGCCACTCGCGTGAATGTCATTCACGTAGCCGCGATATTTGTCATTCTTGATTTCGCCAAAGCGCTCGAGCCGCATGACCTCGGAAAACCCCATGATGGCATTGAGAGGTGTGCGAAGTTCATGGCTGATGCGGGCGAGAAAATCTGATTTTTGTCGGCTGGTCTCCTCTGCCGCTTCCTTGGCCACGCGAAGTTCAGCCTCAGTTCTTTTCCATTGCGTAATATCGCGCACCACGGCGCAGAAAGCCGCTGCGGAATTCTTGGTTTGCAAAGAGCCAATGGTGAGAAAAAGCGGCACCGTTCCGCCCTGCTTCACAACCGCGTTCACTTCGCGCCCATCGTTGAAAACACTTGCCAGGCCTGGCCCCTGCAATGCCGCCAGATAATCCCGCAGAATTTTCCGGCTTTCGGTTTCCAGCAGATCGCTGAACGGTTTATCGACAACCTCGGCAATCCGGTAGCCAAGGATAGCCTCAGCACCCGCGCTGAAACTGTGAATATTCCCGTGCCTGTCCAGCGTGATGATGCCGTCGGTCGCCGTATCAAGAATGGCGCGCAATTCGTCATTGGCGATTGCAGAAACATCCCACCCTGCTGGTCTGGCTGAACGAATATCCTCAAAGCGTGGAAGAACCTCAGGCTCAGGCGGGGGAGGAGGAGCAGCGAGCTTGGTCTCAACAGTCGGTGGCTTCGCGGCCTGTTTTTCAATCATCTTGTTTGCCGGTGGCAACGCCTCAGCCGCATGCACCGTAAATTGCTGCGCGGGCCCACCCTGCCAAGCCACCGTCGATAGTTGCGCCGCGAAGTTAATCTCCTTGCCGTTCCGCAATTTAAGCGCGGTCATTGGCAGCGATTGCTGCAACCCTGTAAACAATGTCCAAATTTGTCCATCATTGATCAGGTCTTCAACTGTCGCAAAACCAAAGAAAGCCAGCGCCTTTGGATTTGCATAAAGCAATTGCTGCTTTTGGATAATTAAGACGGCGTCGGCAATTCGGTCGATTGCGGTGGTAACGGCCAAAGGAATTGAAATTGGCTTCCGCCTTGCAGCCGCCACATGATCGGAAGCGAGTATCTTGCCCAGCTGCTGAAACGCCGCCGCCTCATCCATCGCCATTCGTGCGGGGGTGCCCGCCTCAGCGGTCGCGCCCGAATATTGCCGTTCAAGTGCGCGTCGTTCTGTAATGTCATCCAACAACAACATGGCATAGGATATCGCATCAGCGTCGGTTCCCAGCCGCCGCAGAGTCAGTCGCATTTCTCGGGGACCAATGTTGGTGTCAATGCGCCGGATATCGCTGACCGTGGCCGACAGGGAAATTCTGGCCAGAAGATCGCCGCTCAATGCAGTGCTTCCAACGAGAACACCCAGGCTGTTGCACGTCGCCGGATTGAACAGCGCTGCGGCGGCGGCATTAAAGCGGTGCAGCGATCCATCCTGCCCCAAAAACGCCGCAGCCTGTGGCAGCAGCTCAAAAGCCCGGTCCAGTTTTTCTGCCGCAATTTCGGGCGCTGCTGGCGCCGTTGGCATGCCGACGACCAGCAGGCCTTCCCGGCCATCCGCCAGTTTGTGAATCATGCAGTGACAGGAAACCGCTTCGATGTTGCCAGAGGAAGGAAATTCCAGCTCGGCTGCTTCGACTTGCCCCTCTCGCAGGGTCTCCGAAAGCGCCTTCACCCGCTCCACCCCGGATTCGCCCAAATCAAAAGGCCGGTCGATCAGGTCAAACAGCGATTCACAGCCAAAATAGCCAACACCGGCGGAATTTGCCCAAACAACACGCCCCCGCGTAACGTCCCAAAGCCAGGCGACTTCAGGCAGTTTGCGCAGGTCTTCAAAGTTTGGGTTGACTGTATTGCTCAAATCTCAGCGGCTAATCTTTCGGCCAGCCGACCCCACATCACTTACCAATCGACATTACTACAAACTTAGTCAATTTTGTTACACCTCGTCCACCTTTGGTTAACCAATCAACCGGAGAGCGGTGATATGCTGCACTGCAAGATTTATATTGCATTGCACAATAAACCATATTATATGATGTCCACCGAACCGATTATGCCCTCAAAAACCATTGGAGATTGAAAATGAACAACAAGAAATCGAAGTTTGATACAGCTGCTGACATGCAGGCCGAAGGCCAGGACTTCGCGCAGAAGTCTGTTGATCAGGCTCAAAAAGCCTTCGAAAAGGCCACTGACGTAGCGCAGGACAATGCCCAGGTATTTGAGGCTGTAACCTCCGCCTACAGTTCTGGCGTCGTCGATTTCCAGAAAAAGGCCATGGAATTCACCCAGAAAAACATGGAACAGGCTTTCGCTTTCAGCCGCAATCTGTTTTCCGTAAAAGAATTTAACGACGCAATTTCGCTTCAGCAGTCCTTCGTCAAGGATCAGGCCGAAGTCTTGAAGTCGCAAGCCCTCGAACTCAGCGAAATCGCCGTTCGCCTTTCCAGCGAAGCTGCAAAACCGCTGCAGGACGGCATCAAGAAATCGTTCGAAAGCTTCACCAAGTCTTTCGCCGCCTAATAGCGACATCAATTATAACCAGGCCCGCAAACCCCTCGCGGGCCTTTTTGTTGTCTTGTATTTACAATCGCACACCGCTAGTTTGCGGCCACGATAAAACATGCAGCTGTAGCTCAGTTGGTTAGAGCGCCGGATTGTGGATCCGGAGGTCGGAGGTTCGAGACCCCCCAGCTGTACCACCCACCACATTACTTGCGTGACCCGAGAAGATTGTCGGCGGAAAACGCTTCTGCCAATTGCGCCTCCGTCATCAGCCCTTCGCTCAACGCAACGTCTCGAATGGCGCGCCGCGTTTTCATGGCAATTTTGGCCACACGAGCTGCCTCATCATATCCGATATAGGGGTTGAGCGCGGTGACCGTCACCAGTGACCCGTCGAGCAATTCCCGGCAGCGCTCTTCATCCGCCTCAATGCCAAGCACACATTTTTCACGCAGCACCACCATGCCCCGCATCAGCATGCGCATGGATTGCAAAATGTTGAAAACGATAACCGGTTCCATTGCATTCAGTTGAAGTTGCCCGGCCTCTGCTGCCAAAGTCACGGTGAGATCATTGCCAATAACCTGATAGGCAATTTGATTGACAACTTCCGGCACCACCGGATTGACTTTGCCCGGCATGATCGACGAGCCGGCCTGCACTGCGGGAAGCCTGATTTCTCCAAACCCCGCGCGCGGCCCGCTGTTCAGCAACCGCAGATCGTTGCATATTTTCGAAAGCTTCACGGCAATGCGTTTGAGCACGCCTGAGAACGTGACAAACGCTCCCATGTCCGACGTGGCCTCAATCAGGTCCCCCGCTGTTATAAGTTCAATGCCGGAAACCTTGGACAAATGCGCAATCACGGTTGCGGGATAGTGCTCGGGTGTATTGATGCCCGTGCCAATCGCCGTTCCGCCCAAATTGACCTCTCGCAACAGGTTTGAAAACTCTCGCAACCGGTCAATATCTTCGCCAACCGTTACGGCAAATGCCCTGAACTCGGACCCCAGCCGCATCGGCACGGCGTCCATGAGCTGGGTGCGGCCCACTTTGATGATGTGATCAAATTCGCCAGCTTTCTGCAGCAGCGCGGCCTTCAGGGCGATCTGGCTTTCCAGCAAGGAGGGGCAATCCCGCAAAATCGTGAGGCGCACCGCAGTCGGATAGACGTCATTGGTGGATTGCGAGAGGTTGACATGGTCTGTCGGGCTGACATGGGCATAATCGCCGCGCTCCCGCCCCATGTGCCGCAACGCCATGTTGGCGATAACTTCATTGGCGTTCATGTTGGTTGAAGTGCCAGCCCCTCCCTGCAGCATATCCACCACAAAGAATTCATGGCCCTTGCCAGCAATGATTTCATCGCAAGCCGCAATAATGGCCGCGGCAATGCCGGGGTTGAGGGTGCCGAGATCCATATTGGCCATGGCCGCCGCCTTTTTGGCCATGGCAAGAGATTGCACGAGCTCCGGATAGTGATTGAGCAAAATGCCGGTTATCGGAAAATTCTCAACCGCCCGCGCCGTGTGAATGCCGTAATCTGCCTCATGCGGAATTTCCATGTCCCCGAGCGAATCTTTCTCTATGCGAAAATGGGCCATGGTTCGGGATTCCCTCTGCTATTGACCAACAATAGACCTGGCTTAAAATCTAATCAAAGGATTGATTGGCAATGAGCATTGAACTCCCCATTGACGGCAGGCAATCTGAAACCGCCCTTGCCGTGCAGCGCGGCGTCGGCCGCCTGATGCGCAGCTATGGCTTTACGGTTCTGAACGAGTTCACCCTGGCAACCGGCAGAAGGGCGGATGTCATGGCTCTGGGCAGTGATGGAACAATTTGGATTGTCGAAATAAAATCTTCCATCGAGGATTTTCGTGTCGATCAGAAATGGCCGGAATACCAGGATTATTGCGACAGGTTTTTCTTCGCCATTCCCCAATCGCTCGATCCGGAAATAATCCCCTTTCAGGCAGGCCTCATCGTGGCGGATAACTGGGGAGCCGAAATCCTGCGTGAGCCCGGGACAGTTGCCCTTCATGCATCGCGGCGAAAAGCCATAACGCTTTCTTTCGCCCGCGCCGCCAGCCAGCGCCTCCACACGCTCTACGATCCGTGAAGGCAAGGCCGGTCTCTGCTGCGGGATTGGTATCAGATTCACTTTTCAATAAGCGTCGGACAAAGCTTCATCCACGGCTTCGCCGGGGGTGGAAACGGTTATGCCGTTGCCGGTGTGAGTGAGAAAGCGCAGGAAGCACTTCAGCTTGTGTCGGGCTTCATCGCGTCCCAGGCGAGGCCATGGCATGCGATGAGCACTTCATCGACTTCGTGAATGGGCTTCCGGCGGTAGCCCGGCGGATGGCCGGGCCGGAGCGGTGACAGGAATTTGTGGCTTGGCGCGGCTTTCCGCCTCTGCTGCCAGCGCACAAGTCGCCTGGCCTGGCGCGGCAGATCATCGAGGGCGAGCTTGAGGGCGTGTAACCTGCGGGAGAGGCGTTGGGCGCCCACAAGGCCATCGGGCGGCGGCGGCGGTTCAACCACAGGCCGGGGTGCTGGAAACAGGGCTGCCACCCGGGGATCAGGTCCGAAGAAATGAATGCGCGGCTCCATCCGCTTGAATGCCCGGCGGCGCGGGCCTTTGAAATTCTTGCGCGGATCGAAAAGCTGAAAGGACGGACGTGGCGCGCTGCTCTTTCCAATCACGTGCCCCTTGGGCATGGGGCGCGATGGCGCCAGCTTCACCACAATCCCGCGCGCCGCGATGACAATCAGTCGCCGCACGGCGGATTCGGCCGGCCGCAGCACCCGCAGCACGGCGCTGTGGAGGAGCGGCGGAATCCGCGAAACCGTGGCCTCGCCTGAAAGCCCCAGCATGGCGAAAAGCGCTTCAATGATGCCCACGAGCGCTTCGCTGTTGCGTTTGATGGCCAAGTCCCAGTCCACGATGTTTCCTTGTCCATTAAAAAGAACATAACAGGAACATTTGAACCGCTGGGAATAGATTGTCAAGGGGCATTTACTTTTATCCGCTTCTCGATCACCGCCATGTGTGGTTCACAAAATGGGGATGGCGTTACGCTGAAAATGCGCTTAACAAATCAAGCCCGAACGCGTAAGTCGATATTGGGAAGAATTAAATGGACTGTCACCGTAACTCGCTTGCGAGTCCAAATCTCAAATGTGGAGAGTTTGGCGGAGACCTGGACTTCATCTCGCCCGGCTCAAATCATACACAAGCCGTGCCGACGCAATGTCTTCAACTGCGAGGCCAGTCGATTTGAAGACAGTTGTGTCACTCCGATTTACCGACTTCTTTCCAGACATGATTTCCCCGGCCTCCGCGAAAATGGTCGCCTTCGACAAAATCACATCGCCGGATTCCTTCAGCACGGCCTCGCGGGAATCCACGATCAGTGTATTGTGGATGGCCTCGTCATCCAGTTCCCGCCACTTCGGATTGACCGACCCAACGGTGTTCACATGAGAACCTGGCTTCAGCCAAGCGCCCTTGAGCACCGGAACATGGGAACTTGTGGCTACCACGATCACATCAGCACCGCGCACGGCCTCTTCCGCCGACATGGCGCAGCCAGCGTGTTTCTCGGCAAAAGTCTTCGCACTGTCGGCGGTCCGATTCCACACCCTGATCTCGCGAACATCCATCACATGCCGCAACGCTTCAACATGGGCATGGCCCTGCGTGCCAGTGCCAAGAATTGCCAGAACAGTGCTACCCGGAAGAGCCGCCCGCTTTGTCACCGCCGCCGAGACTGCGGCCGTCCGCATTTCTGTGATCAGGCGACCGTCCATGAAAGCCAGCGGTTCGCCGGTTTCCGTGTCGAAGAGTGCGATGCTGGCGGTGTGGGTGTGGCGCGGGGTGCCTGAATTCTTCGGATAGAAGCATACAAGTTTCGCGCCCATGCCGTTTGCCATGACCGCAGGCATGACGGCCAGGAAGCGGAGATTTTCTTCCACTGTGATCATGTTGCGCACCGGCATGATGACCTCGCCATTGGACAATGCCGCCAACGCCTGTTCCATGCAGGGAATGAGCCGCTCATAGGTCAACACTTTTGCAACATCCGGCTCAGACAAATACATGACCATGGTAGCATCCCTTCGTTTGGTGTGGGACAAATCCTAACGCCATACCGAAGCAGTGTCGATGGCACGCTCAACAACACATGCAATCAAAGGCACCTCGCAATTGAATAGCGTAATTGAATAGGGACGCTTCCCTTTATTTTCCTTCTTTTTTCTGTTAACAGAGACCCATGCCACGCCTCCCCCGCTCGGTTTTCGCCAACATGCCGTGAAAAAAGGGGACGCTTCCCGTTTTCTACCCTTTCTGCAGCTGTCGCTTCTCCCTGCGCTCAAAAGCCACGTCCGCCCTGACCTGCAACCCCGTCCTACTTCGGCGCCCGCTTCGCCAAAATGCGTTGCAGCGTGCGCCGGTGCATGTTGAGGCGCCGCGCGGTTTCGGAGACGTTGCGGTTGCACAACTCGTAAACCCGCTGGATATGCTCCCACCTCACACGGTCCGCCGACATGGGGTTTTCCGGCAAGGCATTGCGGCTGTCTTCATTTGATATCAACGCCCCATAGACCGCATCGGCATCCGCAGGTTTCGCCAGATAATCGATAGCCCCAAGTTTTACGGCCGTCACCGCAGTTGCGATATTGCCATAGCCGGTGAGCACGACAACCCGTGCATCGGGCCGCAGCGCATGCAGTGTTTCAATGACATCAAGCCCGTTGCCGTCACTCAGCCGCAAATCCACCACCGCATAACCCGGCGCGGATTTTTTGACCTGCTGGATGCCTTCTGCCACCGATTCCGCCATCCGCACTTCAAACCCGCGAGCTTCCATGGCCCGCGCCAATCGCGTCAAAAATGGCTTGTCATCATCCACAAGCAACAACGTCTTGTCGGCTGGCAGGGTAACTTCATTCATCATCTAAAACCATTCAGGAACCAAAATTTCCTCTATATACGAGGAAAACCCAACCAAGCACTAGCTTAAGTTTTGCCCACATCCACAGCAGCGCGCGGCCAGTTCAATTGTATCGTAGCGCCATGATCCGGTGCGGGCCGGTTCGCCAATGAGACGCTGGCGCCCGAACGCTCCAGCAATGTCTTGGCAATAAAAAAACCCAGTCCCATGCCCTCATGGCGCCCGCTCTCGCCTTCATGGTCAACACCATAGCCAGGTCGTGTCGTAACGAAGGGATCACCCAGCCGGTCAATGATGTTCTGCTCAATGCCCGGTCCATCATCGGCAATCAAAATGGAAACTTTGGCAGCCGACCACTGCGCCTTGATGCTCACTTTTTTCGCGGCAAAATCCACCGCGTTCTCAAGCAGGTTGCCTAACCCATAGGCAATGGCCGGATTGCGGCGGAAAATGGGTTCCGGGCTCTCGCCTCCGTCCTCAGCCGCCGTTATATCTATTGTAACATCAGGCCCGCGAAGCGGCGCCACCAGATCTTCAATCATGATCGAAAGCCGGACGCGCTCATACATGTCATCAGTCTGCGCCTCGCGATTGGCAAGGCGCGACAGAATTTCCCGGCAGCGCGCGGTCTGGCTGATGAGCAGGTCAATATCATCCGTATGAGGACCAACCTCAGGCAGTTCGCGCTTCAGCTCCTTGGCAACAAGCGCAATGGTGGCAAGCGGTGTTCCCAATTCATGGGCTGCCGCTGCCGCCAACCCGTCCAGCGCCGAAAGCCGCTGCTCACGGGCCAATACCAGTTCAGCCGCCGTCAGCGCCGATGACATTTGCCGCGCTTCCTCGGCAATGCGCCGCGCGTAAATGGCGGAGAACACCACGCCACAGACAATCGCCACCCACATTCCCGCCACATAGGCATTTGGCAACACCAGGGGAGCATCGGGGCTCCACGGCAGGGGTTCATGATAGACAGCCAGAAAACTGGCGCAGACAAAAGCCATGGCGCTGAGCCCAAGTGTCCACCTGAGTGGCAGCGAAGTGGCCGACACTGTAACGGGAACCAGAAACAGAAATGCAAACGGGTTTTCCAGCCCGCCGGTCAAATAGATGAGCAGTGCCAATTGAATGACATCATAGCCAAGCAGCAACCCGGCGCGCGCCGGAGAAAGCCGCAAACTGGGACGCCAGCGGAGGGTTAGAAAAATATTCAGCCATGCA
The DNA here is from genome assembly GCA_031409595.1 of Rhodobiaceae bacterium. Lineage (GTDB taxonomy): Bacteria > Pseudomonadota > Alphaproteobacteria > Rhizobiales > Aestuariivirgaceae > Aestuariivirga. The sequence continues at coordinate 15,336 of JANNXN010000197.1, read as the reverse complement.
CTCAGCGCAATGGCGCCGAGACAAGGCGCCAGCGGCAATGGAAATCCCAAGAGAAAATGCACGCCAAGTACCGCAATCGACTGCCCGATCACCGCCAGCCAGCGCAACCTGACGAGTGTGCGAAGGCTCAGCAGTCCGGCGTTCTTGGTGAAACTTTCCGGTGTTTCCAGCGGAGCACTGATGCGTGGCATTTTCTCCATGGCCTCAAGATTTACACTTCGGTCAGTTTAGGTTAGAGCATCCCACATGCCAAATCAGCATTATTCTCCGTCGCGGTTTCAACGAGCATTGGCAGTCGTTGCCGTGTTGCTGGCCATCGCCATCGCCGCCACAACCTATTTCGTTGTCAGCCAGCCGCAAGGCGGAACCGGCATCGGCATTGCAAAGGTCGGCGGGCCTTTCTCGCTAACCGACCACACCGGAAAACGCGTGACAGAGAAAGACTTTCTGGGCAAAAACCTGCTCGTGGTATTTGGTTTCACCTATTGCCCCGATGTCTGCCCCACCGAACTGCAAGTCGTCACCGCAGCACTAGAGAGCCTCGGAGCCAGGGCCGACACCATCCAGCCAATTTTTATCAGCATCGACCCCGAGCGCGATACGCCCGACGTGATGAAGCAATATATCTCCAATTTTCATCCCCGATTCGTGGGCCTCAGCGGAACCCAGGAGGAAATAGCCGCCGTAGCCAAGGCCTACCGGGTTTTCTACAGCAAAGTGGAAAGCAAGACCGGTCCCGTTGACTACCTGATGGACCACTCCAGCGTCATCTACCTGATGGATGAAAAGGGCAAATTCTTGAAGCATTTCAGTTACACAACTGATGCGGCAACGCTGGCTGAGGCCATTGTCGCAGCAGTAGGCTCTTAATGATGCCGAGAATGGTTTGTTGCAGTCTGGGTCTTATGTTGTTAGGTTGCAGCGCAACAATGCGCCGACAAATCTCGGCAGGGGGATTGGATTAAGATGCTCTATGGCCTTTACGAAATGAACCATGCGGTGCTGACACCCTGGCGCGCCGCTGCCGAAATGGGCCTGAATTTCCTGAGAAGCTCAACCAATCCCTGGAGCGACAGCACCGCCACCCGAACCGCCACCGCCTCATTGGAGATGTTTGAACGCGCCACCCGCCGCTTCTCCAAGCCCACCTTTGGCATAAAAGAAGCGAGTGTCGACGGCCAGACACTCCCGGTCAACGAACAAATCCTTCTGCAAAAGCCGTTTGTGAAATTGTTGCATTTCAGCAAGGTCTGGCCCGCAAAAAAGAAGGCCGCACCCCAGAAAAAATTGCTTATCGTGGCCCCCATGTCCGGCCACTATGCAACATTGCTGCGCGGCACGGTTGAAGCCATGCTGCCCCACTTTGATATTTATATCACCGACTGGGCCGACGCCCGCACGGTTCCTGTTTCACAAGGCAAGTTCGATCTCGAGGACTATGTCGACTACATCATCGAGATGTTGCAGCTTCTCGGCAGTGATGTTCACATCATGGCCGTCTGCCAGCCCTCGGTTCCGGTCATGGCCGCTGTAGCGCTTCTCAACGCGAGAGACGATGCCATAACGCCAAAATCCATGATCCTCATGGGTGGACCCATCGATACGCGCCGCAATCCCACCGCCGTCAATAAGCTCGCAAAAGAAAAAGGCGTTGAATGGTTCCGCCAGAACGTCATCATGAAAGTGCCATTCCCGCACGCAGGGTTCCTCCGCGAAGTCTATCCCGGCTTCCTTCAGCTCACCGGCTTCATGACCATGAACCTCGATCGCCACATGGATGCCCATCGGCAATTGTTTTGGCATCTCGTCGAAGGCGATGAAGACAGCGCCGACCGCCATACGGAATTCTATGATGAGTATATGTCAGTCATGGATCTTACGGCTGAATTTTATCTGCAAACTGTGGACCGTGTATTCGTCAATCATGATTTGCCCAACGGCTCCTACTTGCATCGCGGCGTTTTGGTGGAGCCGGCCAAGATCACCAAGACTGCGTTGATGACCATCGAAGGTGAGCGCGACGATATTTCAGGCGTTGGCCAAACCGAAGCCGCACACGATATCTGCACCGGTCTTGGCGCCAACAAGAAGCTGCATCACCTGCAGCTGGGAGTAGGGCACTATGGCGTCTTCAGCGGTTCTCGTTTCCGCAAAGAGGTCGTGCCGATGATCACAAAATTTGTAGTCGCCAACACCTAAATGCCGGGCTTGCTCAGCAAGTTCGTAAACGCGTTTTCCGGGCCCGCACCAGAGCCTCACATTCTTCGCATTGATGAACACCGCGTCGTTGTCAGATTTCGCAAACACGCCAGCGCCAAGAGAATTGTCTTGCGTCTCGCGAATGATGCCTCCGAGGTTGTCGTAACTATTCCGAAGCGCGTCAGCATCGCGCGCGGCCTGGCTTTTGCGGAAAAATCCGCGCCCTGGATTTCCCGGCAACTCAAACTTCGCAAACCCCCAATGGTGCTGGGTCACGGCGCAACAATACCCTTGCGTGGCATTTCTCACACAATAAATGCCATTGATCAAAGGCGGGGATTGGTCTCGGTCGACCCGGATACCCACACAATCCACGTGCCAGGCGATCCCCGGCATCTGCCGCGCCGCCTGCGGGATTGGTTGAAAGCCGCGGCCAAGGCGGAGCTGACGGAAGCCTCCAACCGCTACGCCAGGTCCATGAATGTAACACTCGGGCGCATTTCCATCCGCGATCAAAACAGCCGTTGGGGCTCATGCTCACCTGCCGGCGATCTGTCCTATTCCTGGCGCTTGATTTTGGCCCCGCCACTTGTGCTTGATTATGTGGCCGCCCACGAAGTGGCCCACCGCCTCGAAATGAACCACGGTCCGCGGTTCTGGCGGCAGGTCCTGACCCACTGCCCCCACGCCGGCGAGGCCAAGCGCTGGTTCAAAGCCAGCGGCTCCCAGCTCCATCAAATTTCAATTTGATGAATTGTCCAGCAACGTCCGCTTTTTTTTCTGCGGCTTTGAATCGCCACCGATGCCAAACAGTTTTTCAAAGAAGCTTCGTTTTTTCTTAGGCGTTTCAAGCTGCGCAAGTTCATCGAACGGCTCTTCTTGCGAAGCCATAAAGGGCTCAGACGCGGTCAGCAGCTCTTCGTAATTCTCGCCCGGCAATGGAATGGGTGCGAGATTTGCGTGCGCCACTTCCATCACATCTTTCCAGATCATGGCAGGAAGCGATCCACCCGTTACGTTCTTGGTGGGCGCATTATTGTCGTTGCCAACCCAAACGCCAGCAACCATATAGCCCGAGTAACCCACAAACCATGCGTCCCTGTAATCCTGGCTCGTGCCTGTCTTGCCGCCAATATCAAAGCCAGCGATCTGGGCTTTCTTGGCCGTGCCTTCATTGACAACAGCCCGCATCATGGAGTTCATCGATCCCAGATTAACGGTTGAAATTGACTGGCCAAAACCATCGCCCTTTCGCTCGTAAATGACTTGCCCATCACGTGTCGCTATGCGGCGAACCGAATACGGAACGATCGTGTTGCCGCCATTGGCAAAGGGTGCAAATGCTGACGTAAGTTCAAGCAGCGTCACCTCTGAGGTGCCCAAGGCAATCGAAGCATCATTGCCCAATTTGGACGTAACACCCAGGCGGTGCGCCACTGCCACAACATTTTCCGGGCCCACCGCAGCGGCAAGCTTGACCGCAACCGTATTGAGCGAGAGCGCGAGTGCCGTTCGCAAGTTTACCTCACCCATATATTTTTGCTTGTAATTGTCAGGCTCCCACTTGCCGATCCGAATGGGTTCATCCACTTCAAGGGAGTCAGGTGTGTAGCCGCGTTCCAGTGCCGCCAGATAAACAAATGGCTTGAAGGCTGAGCCCGGTTGCCGCAGCGCTTTGGTCGCGCGATTATACTGGCTGCGCTTATAGGACTTGCCCCCAACCATGGCCCTGACGGCGCCTGACGTGTCAATCAAAACCATGGCGCCCTGCGTCACGTTGAGCTTCTTGCCGCTCGCATTCAAATGCTTTCGCAAGGATTTCTCCGCCAGCATTTGCAGCTGCGGATCAATTGTTGTTTCAACAACAATTGATTGATCATAGTTCTTGGCCAAAAGCGGCAGCTGCTCGGTAATCCAGTCCACCACATATTGCGTGGCCGGAACGTAATCTGACGCAACCACGGTTGCTGGCGAATTGATTGCCTGATCGGCTTCCTCCTGGCTGATGAAATTGGCTTCCACCATCGCATTGATCACCAGATTGGCCCGCGCCGCGGCGTCTTCCGGATGCACGGCCGGACTGAGACTCGAAGGCGCCTTGAGAACGCCTGCAAGCGTTGCCGCTTCCATCAATGTCAGTTCGGTGGCCGATTTCTGATAATAAGTCTGCGCTGCCTTCTCAATTCCCGTTGCCCCTGAACCAAAGTAAACCCGGTTGAAATAGAGTTGCAGAATTTCATCCTTTGAGTATTTCGTCTCCAGCCACAGCGCCAGAACGGATTCTTGAACTTTCCGCTCAAATGTCCTGTCGGTCTTGAGGAATAAATTTTTGGCGAGCTGCTGTGTGAGTGTTGATCCGCCCTGCACGATTCTGCCAGCCACAGCATTTCGAACCGTTGCGCGGGCAAGGCCTATGGGGTCAATCCCGAAATGCGACCTGAAGCGCCGGTCTTCAATGGCAATGAGCGCGTTGGGAACGTAGTCAGGCAACTCCGCAACGCGCACCTGATCGCCAAAGAACGAGCCCTGTTCCGAAAGCAATGTCCCATCCGCCGCCAGCAACATGACGCCGGGCTTTTCATCGGGCAATTCAAACAGGCCCTTTTGGCTGAGCGAATACCACACATAGCCAAAGCCGATTGCCAGAACAATTGATCCGTAAATGGCAGACTTGAACGCGAACCTGAAAAGCCATCCCAGAATTGATCGCCGCCGTCTGCCAACGCGGTGCTTTTCTTTGGCGGCACGTTTGGGCGGGCGGCCAAAAAGTTGCGGCTCGCGGCGTTCAATCCGCAGCTTCTTTTTTCTGCCGCCCAGCAATCCCATTCCAGTCCTCAGTAACGCGTGCCCACAATGCGAGGGTCTAGCAGTTAACCCTTGAATAAGGATGAATTCTCAAGAGCCGCCCTTCGCAAGGGATCAGGACCAAATTGCTGACAATCATGTTCCAATCATGACGCCAGCATGATCACATGACGGCGCCTATATGCCATGGCACAAACTCATTATCGCCGTAGCCCAGCTGTTCGGATTTGGTGGTTTCACCCGAGGCAACTTTGAGGATCAGATCGAAGATTTCCTTGCCCTTGTCGGCAATGGTAACACCCTCGACAATGTCCCCGCAATTGATGTCCATGTCTTCGATCATGCGGTGGTAAATATCTGAATTCGTTGCCAATTTAATGGATGGAACCGGTTTGCAGCCATAAGCCGAGCCGCGCCCCGTGGTAAAGCACAGGAGGTTTGCCCCGCCTGCCACCTGGCCCGTTGCTGAAACCGGGTCATAACCTGGCGTATCCATGAACACAAAACCCTTGGCGGTAACCGGTTCAGCGTAACGGTAAACCTGCTGCAATGTGGTGGTACCCCCCTTTGCCGCCGCACCCAGGGATTTTTCCAGAATCGTCGAAAGTCCACCCAGCTTGTTGCCAGGCGACGGGTTGTTGTTCATTTCCATGTTGTTGCGCTTGGTATAATCCTCCCACCAGTGGATGATCTCGACCAGCTTTTCGCCCACTTCGCGTGTTGCAGCGCGCCGTGTCAGCAAATGCTCGGCCCCATAGATCTCCGGCGTTTCTGAGAGAATGGCCGTACCCCCTTGTTTTACCAGCAAATCCACCGCTGCACCCAATGCGGGGTTGGCCGTAATTCCAGAGTAACCGTCCGATCCACCGCATTGTAAGGCCACGATTAATTCAGAAGCGTAGCAAGTCTCGCGTTTCACATTGTTGACGTGCGGCAGCATCTTCTTCACAGCCTCAACACCCGCTGCAACTGTCTTCCGCGTGCCGCCAGTCTCCTGAATGGTCATGGTGCGGAAAGTTTCGCTTTCAACAATGCCATAAGCCTCCTTGAAGCGGGGAATTTGGAAGCCTTCACACCCCAATCCCACCATCATCACGCCGCCCATGTTGGGGTTGGTCGCATAGCCCCAGGATGTGCGCTTCAAGATGTCAAAAATGACGCCCCTGAAGTCCACCACGCAGCCATTATCCATGCGCAGCGCGACCACGCCGTCAATGTTCTTGTAATCCTTCAAAATTCCCGAGCGATTGATCTCGTCGGCAATAAAGCCCGCAACCGTTGCCGAGCAATTCACCGATGTCATGATGCCAATGTAGTTGCGCGTCCCCACCTTGCCGTTGGCGCGCCTGAAACCCTGAAATGTCGCCTGCTTTTCAAGCGGCAGAATATCCAGTGCTGTCGCCCCCTGGGCAAAGGCATAATCGTGGGAAAGCTCGCCCATCGCAATATTGTGCTCGTGAACCCATGAACCCGCGGCAATGTTTGCTTTCGCAAATCCGATGATCTGCCCGAACTTCCGGACAGGGTTGCCGGACGCAATATCAACCGCCGCCATCTTGTGGCCTTTGCCGATCCGCTCAAGCGCCAAAATGCTTTCGCTTGTGGCCGCACCCTTTTCAACAGTTGTAATGGCCACAACAATATTATCGGCAGCATTCAGGCGCAACATGTGATGGCTTTTGCGCGGTGCTTCATTCATTGGGTCAACCCTCTTGCGTTAATGGGTAATCTTACTAACATGCCGCCGCAAATAATACAGTGGGGCAATCAATCATGAAGAAACGTCTGTTCAAGGCACCCTCAGGTGCAAGCATTCCATTTACTGAACTGGGTTTTGGCGCAGCCCCCTTGGGCAATCTCTACCAGGCCACATCGGAAAAAGATGCGCAATCAACCTTTGAAACTGCCTGGAAGGCCGGCATCCGCTATTTTGATACAGCACCCCTCTATGGCCTGGGCCTTTCAGAAACCCGCCTCAATCATTTTCTGCGTGGCAAGAGGCGGGATAGCTACGTCATATCAACAAAAGTCGGCCGGCTGCTCAAAGTCTGCGCTCCTGGTGAACGCACCGGCATTGGCAAATTCTTCGACACTCCCTCGCGCCAGGAAGTTTTTGATTACACCTATGATGGCGTCATGCGCTCGCTCGAAGCCTCGCTTGAAAGAATTGGCATTGATCACATTGATGTTGTTTTCGTTCACGACGTTGATGTCTTCACCCACAAATCCGAAGCCGCCCGCGACGTCCACGTAAAAACCCTGATGAGCAGCGGCTACCGCGCTCTTCTGAAACTGCGCGACGAGAAAGTCATCAAGGCTTTTGGCGCCGGCATCAATGAATGGCAGGTTGCCGAAACCCTCACAATGCAGGGTGACTTCGATATCTTCCTGCTCGCTGGTCGCTATACTTTGCTGGAACAGGAAGCCTTGGAGTCCTTCCTTCCCATCTGCGAAAAGCGTGGCATCGGCATTGTTTTGGGTGGCCCCTATAACTCAGGCATCCTTGCAACCGGCGCAAAGCCAGGCGCCAAGTACAACTACGACGCCGCCCCCAAGGACATTTTAGATCGCGTGCGCAAGATCGAAGCGGTCTGCAAAGCCCACAAGGTGAAGCTGCCGCAAGCCGCCCTGCGTTTTCCCGTGACACACCCCTCGGTCGTATCGGTCATTCCCGGAGCAGTCTCGCCCAAGGAAGTGGCCCTCAACGTCAAAACCATGAGCGTCAAAATTCCCAAATCCCTTTGGAAAGACTTGAAAGCGCAAGGCTTGATGGACAAGAGAGCGCCGGTCGGATGAACATCGATTCGCATCAGCATTTCTGGTCGCCCTCGCGCGGGGATTATTTTTGGATGACGGGCGAACAAGTGGCTTCCATCAATCGCGCCATCCTGCCCCATGACATGCAACCGCTGCTTCGGCAGCATGGCATTGACAAGACAGTCCTGGTGCAAGCCGCCCCCACCATTGAAGAGACCGAGTACTTGCTTGGTCTCGCCGATGCCACGGATTTTATCGCCAAGGTCGTGGGCTGGGTGGATTTCGAAAACCCGTCACACCGCAGGCATCTCGAACGCTTCGCCAGGCACCCGAAGTTTGCAGGTGTCAGGCCGATGATCCAGGATATCGCTGACAAGGACTGGATGCACCGCGCCGATGTGCAATGGGCCTACCAGGCCATCATCGATCTCGATCTTACATTTGATGCGCTGGGCTTTCCCGTCCATCTCGATAATTTCCTGAAACTGTTCAACCGCTACCCCGCCATGCGAACGGTGGTTGACCACTGCATGAAACCGGCAATTCGCGACAATGCTTTTAACGATTGGGCCAGAACCATGAAAGCCATCGCCCGTGAAACCAGCGCGTTTTGCAAGCTTTCAGGCCTCTCCACCGAAGCAAAACCCGGTTGGACCACAGAAACCCTCCGGCCCTATGCCGAACACGTCATAGACGTATTTGGCCCCTCGCGCGTCATGTGGGGGTCCGATTGGCCGGTGCTCAATCTGAATGGCGCGTATGCGGGCTGGCACGCCGCAGCTCAGAATTATGTCCTGGGCGAAAGCGAACTGCAGGAGGTCTTTGGCAACACCGCTGCCCGGTTTTACCGGATCAGTTGAAATGTATTCATCAAGCTGAATGAATTATTGACTTTACCAGCGGGTCCAATAGTCTCGCCAACCAAAGGTGGCCCCAAATGAGCGCCACCTGATAACAAGGAGGAACAACAAATGAGTTTACGTAAGATAATCGTTGGTGCTTTGATGGCCGGAGCCGCCGTTTGCGGACTTGCAGCCACAGCGTCCGCCGGCGAATATGATGGCATCACCATCAACATCCTGACGCGCCCAGGTCCGGTCATCGCCGGCCGTCTGGCAGAGCGTGGCAAGGAATTTGAAGCTGCAACGGGCGCCAAGATAGTCGTCAGCGAAGTGCCGTTCGCCGAAATCTTCCAGAAGATCCAGACGGACTGGACCACCGGAACCAACTCGATTGACGTGGGCGTGTTCGCCGCCGGTTGGGGCGTGGAACTCGACGCCGCTGGGCTGCTCACTGACCTTGACCCCTATGTGGCCAAGGACACCAAGATCGACATGGCTGACGTCGCAGCCTATTTCCGCGAATTCGGCCAAAAAATCGGCGGCAAGACCAAGCTGCTGATGGTCGATGGCGACTTCCAGATGGTCTATTACCGCAAGGACGTTCTCGAAGCCAACGGACAGACGCCGCCCAAGACCTGGGACGACTATCTCGCAGTTGCAGCCGCCATCCATGGCAAGGACATGAACGGCGACGGCGTGGCTGACTACGGCTCGTGCATCTTCAAGAAGCGCAATGCCCAGTCCTATTTCGCCATTCAGACGGTTGCTGCGGCTTATGTGCAGACCCAGGGCACATCCCAGGGCTTCCACTTCGACGGCGCAACCATGAAGCCCGTCATCAACAATGAAGCCTGGAAGAAGGCTTTCGAGGTCTACAAGGAAACCGGCAAGTATGGTCCTGCGGAAGAGCTTAACATGGACATCGGCGATACCCGTGGCCTGTTCAAGGCTGGCCGCTGCGGCCTCTTGATCGAATGGGGCGATCCGGGCCCGATGTCGATTGAAAAGGACGCAACCGCCATCAAGGACAAGCTTTATGCAATCGCTGCTTTGGGCACCACGCAAGTGCTTGACCGCGCCACCGGCAAGCTGGTTCCGGTCACCAAGGAATCAGCTCCCTATGCCATCGACGGCATCAACTATGCGCCCTTCGCGGCGTTTGGCGGCTGGGCAGGCGCTGTGAATGCCAAGCTCGACGACAAGAAAAAGCAGGCGTCCTATGACTTCCTGTCCTACATGAACCAGGCTGCCCAATCCAACGTCGACGTGACCATGGGCTGGACCGGCTACAACGCCTATCGTACCTCGCAGCTCAACAACACCGATCTGTGGGTCAAGGCTGGCTTCTCCAAGGAAGCGGCCGAGAACTATCTGGGCGCTGTCAACGCAGCTCTCGCCAACCCGAACATGGCTTCGGACTTCAAGATCCCCGGCGCCAATGGCTATTCCAGTGTGGTGCTTGACCGCGAACTCGCCCGCTATCTCGCCAACGAGATCACGGTTGATGAAGCGCTGAAGAACATTGAAGCTGGCTGGGAAGAAATCACGGAAGACTTTGGCCGTGACGCCCAGATCAAGGCCCAGGGCCTCGCCCTTGGCGGCGGCTGACATCAAGCAATGAACGCAGGGCCGGGGGATTCCCCGGCCCTGCATCGCCCAATGTTCATGTTCAATTCATGCCAAATGACTCGTTCACTCCAAATTTCCGTCATCCCGGCAAAAGCCGGGACCCATGGTTTGGCTTGAACAGGTCACAATTGCCAAGCCTCCGCCACGCTGAAAGCTGGGTCCCGGCTTTCGCCGGGATGACGAATCGTGGGGAACCCTGGGGGCTCTGTGACAAATCATAATGTGACACTGCAGGAATCCTGGCCCGAATGGTTTGACCGCCATTCCCGCACCTTCTTCATTGCGCCCGCCGTCACGCTCATTCTCATCTTCGCGATTTTTCCGACTTTCTACTCAATCGTTTTCGCCCTCAGCCGTGTCAAGTTCACAGCTGATGGTCTGCAATTTCGCTTTGTCTGGTTCCAGAATTTCCAGAAACAGTTCGCGGGCAACGAGCAGGTGCATTTTTTGGGCCGGATCGGCGAGATGAGCAACTTGGGCTGGTTTTTCAGCCTGGTCGTTATCGCCGCCTGCGTGTGGTGGCTTTACAAATCTTTCCAAAACGGCGCCACATGGGTTGGCATGATTGGCCGCACGATCTCCGCAGGAGGAGCCGTCTTCATCGCACTGTTGCTGGGCTTCACGCTGCTCTCGGGCAATCAGTGGGGCACGCTGCTCACCACCTTGTTCTATGTGATCATTGGCTGCGCCATTCAGTTTGTCATCGGCACAGGGCTAGCCTTCCTGTGCTCGCAGCCGATTGCGGGCAAGAATTTTTTCCGCGTCATTTTCTTCATTCCGCTGATGATCACGCCGCTGGGTGTGGGCTATGCCTTCAAGATGATCCTCGACATCACCAAGGGCCCTTTCCAGCCCTTCTGGGATTTCATCGGCCTGCATGACTGGGCCTGGTCCACCGATGCCTGGGCGGCGCGCTGGTTCATTATCGTTGGCGACTCCTGGCAGTGGATTCCCTTCATTTTCATTTGCATGTTGGCAGCGCTTGAGAATGTGCCAAGGGACCATGTGGAGGCAGCCGAAGTTGATGGCGCATCGAGCGTGCAGATATTCCGCGAGATCATCTGGCCGCAGATCGTGCCGGTGGCGGCGACCGTCATCCTCATCCGCATGATCGAGGCGTTCAAGATTGTTGACCTGCCCAACATCATGACGTCGGGCGGTCCCGGCATCGCTACGGAATCGATGTCGCTGCATTCCTTCTTCGTGTGGCGCGCCAATGATTACGGCCAGTCCGCCGCCGTGGCTTACCTGTTGCTGATTCTCACTGTGGTGGTGTGCTCCTCGTTCTTCAATTACGTGGTGCTCAAGCAACTCCGCAAGGCCCACGCATGAGCGATGCTGTTTACAAACTCGACAAGGCGCGGACCGGCCTGATGCAGCGGCTGTTTGAGCCGCCAGCCATTGGAAAAATGTCGCCGGTGGCGAAAATTGTCGCCTACTCGATCCTGTTTTTCTGGTCGGCCTTTGTGCTGTTCCCGCTCTACTGGGTGGTGATCACGGCTTTCAAGGATTCGAAGATTGTCAATGAAGGGCCGTATTATCTTCCCTTCATTGATTTTCAGCCAAGCCTGGATGGCTGGCGGCAGCAATTCATGACCGACCCGTTCTGCGATTTTTATGCCGTTGGCCGCCAGATCGTGCTGCTGTTCCACAATGCTGCGGCCTTTCTGCTTTCGCCCATCACCAATATCCAGATGATGGAGCCGCAAATCTGCAAGGTCTATCTGGCCTACACAAACTCGCTGGCCGTCAGCATCGCCTCCACCGCGCTGTGCATTGTGATTGGCAGCATGGCGGCCTATGCGCTGGCGCGCATCCAGTACAAGCCGCGATTTGGCAATATCGTCATGTTCGTGGTGCTCGCACTTGGCGCCATCGTGGCCACATCCTACGCCAAGGTGCACTGGTTTTTGACCGCTGCCGTAGCGCTCGCCCTGTTCTTCCTGCTGGCGCGCGCCTTCGGCAAGCATTTCACATCGCGGCTCGGCAATGGCGACATTCTGTTCTGGATCATCTCGCAGCGCATCCTGCCGCCTGTCGTGGTTGTCATTCCTGTCTACATGATGTTCCAGGCGGTGGGTATGATCGACACCCATATGGCGCTGATTCTCGTTTATGCCGTGGCCAATCTGCCCATCGTGGTGTGGCTGATGCATGATTTCTTCGCCAGTCTGCCCATTGAGCTTGAGGAGTCAGCCCAGCTTGATGGCGCCACGCGCTTTGGCATTTTTTGGGACATCGTGCTGCCACTCACGCGGCCCGGTCTTGCCGCCACAACGCTGCTCACTCTCATCCTCAATTGGAATGAATATATCTTCGCCGTCTTCCTTTCGACCACCAAGGCCCAAACCATGCCGATCATGGTGGCCGCCAAAAACGCGGGCGAACGCGGCATTCTGTGGTGGGAGATGTGCGCCATCATCGTGGTCATGATCATTCCGGTCATCATCATGGCCATCTTCCTCCAGCGTTTCATCGCCAAGGGTGTTCTCCTTGGCGCAGTCAAGGGTTAACAGACATGGCAAGCGGCAATCCGGGCGTTCCCGTCTCTTATGACAAGGTGCAGAAATCCTTCGGCGCCGTGCGGGTGCTGGAGGAGTTCAATCTGCGCATTGAGCCCAGCGAATTCCTGGTGCTCTTGGGGGCTTCCGGCTCCGGCAAGACCACCGCGCTCCGCATTCTCTCAGGCCTCGAGACAGCGAGCGAAGGCCGCGTGCTGATTGGCGAGCGGGATGTCACCAACATCTTGCCGAAATACCGCGACATCTCCATGGTGTTCCAGTCCTACGCGCTTTATCCGCATAAGACGGTGGCGGAGAACATCGGCTTTCCGCTGAAGGTGCGGAAAGTCCCTAAACCCGAACAGGAGGCCGCGATCCGCGACGCGGCGGCGCAAGTGCAGCTTGGCGAATTGCTGCACCGCTACCCCCGCGAACTCTCGGGCGGCCAACGCCAGCGCGTGGCGCTTGCCCGAGCCATCATCCGCAGACCCTCGGTGTTCCTGATGGATGAGCCCCTCTCCAATCTCGACGCCAAACTGCGGGGCCACATGCGGGCCGAACTCAAACACATGCAGCAGACACTCGGCATCACCACGCTTTATGTGACGCATGACCAGATTGAAGCCATGACACTCGCCCACCGCGTCGCCATTCTCGAAAAGGGCAGGCTCCAGCAGCTCGACACGCCGGCGAATATTTACAACAATCCAGCCAATCTTTTCGTTGCGCAATTCATCGGTTCGCCGCCGATGAATGTCGTAAAAGGCGCGCTTGATGGCAGGAATTTCATCGTCGGCGGAACCAGAATTCCAACCCCCGTCGGCGGCAAAATTGCCAAGGCCGTTCTGGGGGTCCGTCCCGAAGACTGCGCCGTGGCGCCCACTGCTAAGGCCGCAATCAAAGGTGAAATCTACACTGTCGAACTTATCGGCGATCATACGCTCGTCACCATCAAGGCCGGAAACGAGATGCTCACCGTCAAGGCAGCAAAGGATTACACCGCCAAACTCGGTGAAAAAGCCGGCGTCAGCTTCAGCACCAACCGCCTGTTTGTGTTTGATGAAACAACCGGAATGCGCGTCAGAAAATGAGGTAAAAACGTCAAATAATGACATTCGATACCGCAAATAATTGATGATAAACCGTCATTTACCTTGATTTGTTAATTCTGGTTTGATAGCCATAGGTCAACCGCACCAATGGAGGTTGACCATGCAGATTGACAGCGCCACGCGTTCCCAGCTTTTGGGCCTCGGTCTCGGCTCATTCGAAAATCTTTCGCTGAATGCCTCTGCTGCCGAGCTCTACGAACTGTCCATCATGCGTGGCGAAGCACAGGTTGCCCGGGGCGGCAGCCTCGTGGTCACAACCGGCGCACACACGGGCCGCAGCCCCCTGGACAAATTCATCGTGCGCGATGCCTCAACCGAAAACACCATCTGGTGGGACAACAACAAGCCCATGGCGCGCACCCATTTCCAGGCGCTGAAGCAGGATTTTCTGGCCCACGCGCGAAACAGCAAACTTTTCGTGCAAGACCTGATCGCGGGCGCCGATCCGCTGCATGAACTCCCAACCCGCGTCATTTGCGAAAATGCCTGGCATGCATTGTTCATCCAGCATCTGCTGATCGAGCCCATGGATTACAGCGGCTTTGCTCCTAGCCTCACCATTATTGACCTGCCATCCTTCAAGGCTGATCCGGCGCGCCATGGCGCCCGCAGTCAAACTGTTATCGCTATTGATTTCGCCAATCGCCTTGTTCTCATTGGCGGCACCCAATATGCCGGTGAAATCAAGAAAGCGGTGTTCACCGTGATGAATTATCTGCTGCCCGAAAAGGGCGTGATGCCAATGCATTGTTCGGCAAACGTGGGAGGCAGCAACGATACCACTGTTTTTTTCGGCCTCTCGGGCACCGGCAAGACCACGCTCTCAACTGATGCCACAAGAACTTTGGTCGGTGACGATGAACACGGCTGGTCAGGGCAGGGCCTCTTCAACTTCGAAGGCGGGTGTTATGCCAAGGTGATCAAGCTGTCAGCCGAAGCCGAGCCGGAAATTTTTGCCGCCACCAGACGCTGGGGCACCGTGCTTGAAAATGTCGCTATGGACAAGAACACCCGCAAAGTCGATCTGAACGACAGCTCAATCACCGAAAACACCCGCGCTGCCTATCCTCTTTCGGCCATACCTAACGCCAGCGCCACGGGCAGGGCAGGCGTTCCCAGAAACATAGTAATGCTGACGGCTGATGCCTTTGGAGTGTTGCCCCCTCTAGCCAGGCTCAGCCCCCAGCAGGCGATGTACCACTTTTTGTCTGGCTACACCGCCAAAGTAGCGGGCACCGAACAGGGCGTGACCTCCCCCATAGCCACGTTTTCAACCTGCTTCGGTGCACCGTTCATCCCGCGCCATCCATCAGTATACGGAGATATGCTGCGCGACCTCATCGCCAAACATGATGTCAGGTGTTGGCTGGTCAACACCGGCTGGACCGGCGGCGCCTATGGCGTGGGTAACCGCATGCCCATTAATGTTACGCGTGCGCTGCTTGCAGCGGCAATGTCAGGCGAGCTCGACAAAGCTGAATTCAGAACCGA
>JANNXN010000196.1:0-54986 GCA_031409595.1 Rhodobiaceae bacterium | reverse complement strand
GTCAGCTTCATGGAAAGCCTCATGGAGCCCGCCGAGCTGCTCAACCGTCTCACCGTTTGGTGTGAAGAAGAAATGCTTGCCAAGCGCTTGCCAAGGGGCAGCTTGCCATTGCTGCGAGAGGCTGTGATCGCCGGAGAGTTTGCACGTGGCCAAGCTGTCGCGCTCACCGGCTATCAGGAGCGTCAGGCCGGAACAGTTCTCAACACACTCATCAAGAAGGGTGTTCTGGTTTCTCCTACATCACGCAGCAAAGTACGGCTGGGCTTTCCGGAAGATGTGGTTGAGCGGTGGCTCCCACGACTGTATCCAATCACGAATTAGGCCGTAACATCCAAGTCGAGAGCTCTCACTGCAAAACTGTCACATCACTCAGCTCAAGCTGCAATGCGTCCGAAACTAGCCATTTTGAAAGCAGTTCCGCTGTCTCTTGAATGCCAACGCTTTTTCGCAAGGAACATTCCCAGATTATTGCCACGCGCCAGCCGCTATTGATCAACGCCACCCCGAGACACTGATCGTCACGGCCCGTAACAAGATGGGGTCCGGCAAGGAATTCCCGATGAAGGTCAGCCTTGCCGGGAAAATGGTAGAGACGACGCGAATAAGGAACGAAGAGGTCCAGTTGGGGCGCAATCGCGCGGCGGGCGATGCCTTTGCGGCGGCGATCATTGCTTCCGGCCACGTTTCAGAGCCACGCCGACGCGGGTCTTTGTTCCGCTCCGTGCCGGTTGGGCTGATCAGTTCTTTCCTGACAACATACCGGGCCGATGCGGCTGATCCCCTGACCGATCCAAAGCTGATGGGCGACTACATCGGAGCCCGGGCCGACAGCGAACTGAGAGATTGGGACGTCCTTTTTGCAAGTGTGCAGAAAGATGATGCTGAGACAGATACCCTGTCAGGTCTTGTCATGAAGCCCTTCGCTCGTGGGGTCGGGGAAACCGACCTTAGACAGGGGGCACTGGCGATCAGCGGAACCAGCCGTCGTGTCGGCTCGCCAGGGGACGAGCGTGAAGGTTTGACAGAGCATCAGATCGCCGTAGCAGAGGCATCATATCGCGAAAGGCAAGTTGCCGCTGGCAAGCCTGTCCCGACTACCCTTCCGCCACGCATATTCTGCGAGGTCGAAGGACGGCGACCCCTGATCATCCTGCGTTTCGTCAAGCCCATCGTAGCCGACGAGTCGCTGGCAAACAGACTTCCGGGCAACGTACTGGCTTGGAGCATATGTTTTCCGCCCTCGAACATAGAGGGTGGAACCGTCGAATACGTCGTCAATACCATCCGCATGCGCGAGATGTTTGGTGAAGAAGAAATCGAAGAGGAGGCAGTTGGTGACCCTGAATGATAATCCTTGGGCCGGATTGGAAGCTGGCAAGGTTGATACGCGCAGGGTAGATGCCAAGGCGAAGTGGCACTTCTTTTGGGCTGTAATGCCACGTGCTGACGCCGCTCTCGTTTTGCAGTTGCAGAACCTGCCCAGACCGGTACCCGATCTTCCCAAACTCAAGAACTTGGAAATCCGGTTTCAGACACTTCCAGGCGGACCCATCCTTTATATTCGTCTCAAGGACAATTCACATTTGGAGTTGTTCGAAACACTTTGCCGTGACGTTGTCGCGGCTGGGGAACAGGCAGAAACTGAGCCTGAAGCGCTTGACCGCGCTATTGGGCGCACCTTTCGCTGGCACTACCTCCTGCGTGGTGGAAGGCCTGAAGTGATGACGGAAGAAGCACAGAAGGGTTTGATTGGAGAGCTCGAAATATTGAAGCTTCTTGTTTCAGAGTTTGGACCCAAAGGAGCGCTCGCCGCATGGACAGGACCGTCAGGTGCGCCAAAGGACTTTGAATTGAAGTCTGACTGCATCGAAGTCAAGGCCAGACGCGGTGCTTCTCAACCATATGTAAAGATATCAAATGAACATCAACTAGCCGACGTTCCAGATCGACGGCTTTGGCTTGCGGTGCTCGCGGTAGACAAGGTTCAGCGTCCACACGGCAATACACTTCCAGAAATTATTGCGGCGATGACTCGCCATGTCGAGAGCATTGATCCCTCTGCTACCTTGGACTGGGATTTCCATCTCGCGGATGCAGGATACGATGCGAACCATGATTACTCATCTTGGCGCTGGATCGTTTCGGCACCAGAATTTCATGCTGTGAAAGAAGGTTTTCCGCGAATTGCCTCGCCAGTTTCGCTCGGCATTTCGGGGCTCACATATTCGATTTCGCTCTCCGCGTGCTCGCCTTACCTGACCGAAACTGCGCTCGTGAAATCAATTCTTTTAAAGGAAGTTGGCAGTGAATCAACTTGAAGAATATCATCAGAGCCTCATGACTGACATCCGTCGCGAGGCTGATGTTAGTGGAATTATGATGGTCGAAGCATTTTTTGATCGGATGGCCGCACGGCTAAGTGAGGCCGGTGAACTGGAAACCACAGATAGAGCATTCTTCCAGAGCGGCGAAGGCTCTCAGAAACTTCGGATCGATGGTTATGCTGGCGATCCACGCGATAGCCAAGGAATTCTTGGTCTCATAGTCTGTGACTTTGTAGATTCCGGCGAAGTGAGAACTTTTGGAAAAGGTGATCTTGGACCAATCCTCAACCCATTGATACGGTTCTTCAAGAAAGCTCGAACCGCCGAATTTCGTGACAGTTTGAATGAAGTGAATCCGGCATTCCAGTTGTCCGACCTGATAATCGCCACCTGGTCGCAGATTTCCAAGATCAAGCTCGTTCTCATTTCCAATCGGCAATACATCGGTCGCGATGATGCAGTGAAGCTCGCCGATGCAGCCGGTATACCGATCACCTACTCAGTATGGGACCTATCAAGGTTTGAGAAATTCGACCGCTCAGGTCAAGAGCGAGAGGACATGACCATCGATTTCGCCAAGGATTTTGGTGGACCACTGCCCGCACTAAGGGCGTCTCAGACAGGTGCTGCACTTGACAGTTATCTCATGATTGTACCGGGACAACAACTGGCTGAAATCTATGACAAATGGGGGCCGAGATTGCTGGAAGCGAATGTTCGTTCGTTTTTGCAGGCGAGGGCAAAGACCAACAAAGGCATCCAGAAAACAATCAAAGACAATCCCGAGCTGTTCTTTCCCTACAATAACGGACTATCAGCCACAGCAGATGCCGTAACCTGCAACTCAAGCGCAAATGGACTTACGATCTCGGAGATAAAAAACCTGCAAATTGTGAACGGAGCGCAAACTACTGGCTCGATTCATTCAGGGTTGAAGTCGGCCAAAGAACAGCTGCCAAACGTCTTCGTACAGATGAAATTGACTGTCGTACCGCCCGAAAGGTCTGAGGAGGTCGTTCCCAAGATATCTGAATTCGCAAACACTCAGAACAAGGTGAATGCTGCAGATTTCTTCTCAAATCATCCATTTCATGTCCGCATGGAACATTTTTCGCGAGCCGTACTCTTTGCCAGGAAAGAGGGTGAACGACATGATAGCAAGTGGTTCTACGAGCGTTCACGCGGTCAGTTTATCAATGCTCGAAGTAAACTCACTGCTGCGCAGCTAAAAAAGTTTGACCTCGAATATCCAAAGACCCAGCTTTTTACAAAGACAGATTTGGCAAAGTTCGAACTTTCTGCTGCTGGATTCCCACATGTTGTATCACGTGGTGCCCAGAAGAACTTCGCGGAATTTGCAAAGAGCTTTGGTGATGCGTGGACTAGGGGCGAGGCAAAATTTGACGAGCTCTGGTACAAGCGTTTGGTAGCAAAGGCTTTGATCTTCCGAAAACTGGAAACCGAAATTCCAAAGCAAAGTTGGTACGAGGGTGGCTATCGGGCAAACATTGTTACCTATGCAATGTCTAGGGTCTTCCACGATTCAAACGATGATGATCAAGTTCTCGATCTCGATACAATCTGGCGACATCAGTTGGTATCCGAGGCTCTGTTGGCGGCGCTTCTTGTAGCTGCTGCCGGAGCACATGACGCCATTACCCACCCTCCGCAGGGTGTTCGCAACATGTCTGAATGGGCAAAGCAGCAGGGTTGCTGGCATGCCTTCAAGTCTCGTCAGCTTGAATATGGCGTGGACTTTGACGAAATCCGTGTTCCTGTCGAAGACGCGCGCACCAGTGTGCGAGAGGCTCGCGGTGACAAGAGTATTGCTGATGGCATCGCCGCCCAGTCAGAAGTCGTCAAACTCGGTGCAGATTTTTGGCGTCAAGTGTTGGATTGGGGACGTTCACAAAGAAAGGTGACCCCCAAGGAGTTGCTGCTACTTAATGTCTGCGCATCCATGCCACGTCAATTACCAACAGAATTTCAAGCGAGACAAGCACTAAATGTGTTTGAACGCTTGAAGGGGCAAGGGTTCGCATCTTTGTGACGGCATTTAACAGTAACCCGAGCCCAGTCGCCGCCGCCTCTGGTCTAATTCTATGCCCGTCGTCCTCGCTCACAACCCGCTTGAGTCAGGTTTTGGCAGAGAACGCAGTGTGCATTTTGTGATTTTCGTTCAGCCAAAACCTGACTCAAGGGGGTCCTCCACTCGCATTCCGGCCCTTCGGGTGCGGGCTACGGGCGTCGGACATTTGGGCTTTGGACGCGCTTGGACGGCGTGAGGTGCGGCCAGTTTCTTGGCCGCGTGCAAGGTATTTCTCTCGCGACCGACGAAGCAATTTCTTTGCTTCTGCAATCGAATTTTGTGGCGAAACTCCCCGATTTCTGCCGCGCGAAAAACGTAAATATCGCTGCGGAGCGCGCTTGAATGGGGATGTAGAATTGACATTCAAATCCACAATCGTGTTGCATCATCCATGATCAAAGTGAAATTCCGTGAAGTTCACCTAGCTGAGTCAGTCAGGGGCAAAATTGGACTGGCAGTGAAGTCTAGAGAAATACTCAGCATACGGATCAAAATAAGGAGTGAATGCAGGATTAAAGTAGGTAGCGTCAGGTTTGGTAGAAGTGGTTGTTTTTGTTCAATCGGAACATCACCACGGCCCTTACGATTGTCACCAGCATTCGCAATTTTTGTTTGTAATCAATGACGCGATGAACGCCGTCTTGTAAAGTCAGTTTACCGTCACATCTGTTGACCTCCAGCAATGATTTCATGGAGGTTTATCCGTCATGTCAGATGAGTTTGAACCACGCTTAGGTCGTATTGGCCACACGAAGAGTGGACGACAGAAATCCTTCTACCGCCAAGTGATGGACGTTGCCTACAAGAACGGCATGAGGTCGAAGCACAGGTCCTCGTTTACAGGACAGCGGATCGGTCGTGGCAGCGGATGGGGCACACTGGCGTCCATGAGCTTGATGCGTGGCGGACAGCGCCGAGCGGTGGTGAAGGTTCGGATTGCCAAGCTGAAGGCTGGGAACCTGTCTGCGGCCAGAGCTCATATGCGGTACATCCAGCGGGATGGAGTGACGTTGCAGGGCGAGCCCGGCCAGCTCTATGGCAAGGATTCTGATACTGTTGAAGGCTCTGCGTTCGTGGAGCGGTGCGATGGCGACAGGCACCAGTTCCGGATCATCGTGTCTGCTGATGACGGCGCTGAGCTTGCCGACCTCAAACCCTTCATCCGCGACCTGATGCAGCGTGTCGAATTGGACTTGAAGACCGATCTTGATTGGGTGGCGGTGGATCACTTCAACACGGGCCATCCCCACACCCATATCGTGATCAGGGGCAAGGCACAGGACCGCAAAGACCTCATCATTGCCAAGGACTACATCACCCATGGCATCCGGCAAAGGGCCAGCGAGATACTGACGCTTGAGCTAGGGCCTGAGAGTGAGTTTGACCAGAAATTGAAGCTGGTACGCCAAGTGGAAGTTGATCGGTTCACCCCGATGGACAGATCAATCCTCAAACACATGGACCAAGGCTTTCTAGTGGTCAGCGCCATGCCACATTCTGACCCCGCCACCCATGCCGCGAGTATGCAGCGCTTGCGGCATCTCAAAAACCTTGGCTTGGCCGAAGAACGACAAACGGGTGTCTGGGAGATTGACACCGACGCCGAAGCCAAGCTCCGTGCATTGGGTCAGCGCGAGGACATCATTAAGACCATGAACCGCGCCATGCGCGAGGCTGGCATTGATCGCACAGCGGGCAGCTTTGCTATCTTCAGAGCCGCCGAAGCCAAAACAAAAATTGTAGGCTGCGTAGCCGCCATGGGCCTCACCGATGAAATCACCGACCGCCACTACGTCGTCGTCGATGGAACAGACGGCAAGGTTCACTATGCCGACATTGGCAGCCAGCGGCCTGGCACATTGCCGGAGAAAGGTATGATCGTCTCGCTCGAAGCAGCAGGCCAAGACTCAGGCAATCGCCAACAGACGAGATTGCGGATTCTGTCTTACCTCAATCTTGAAAAACTTGCAGGATCGGACGGCGCTACATGGCTTGATCGAGAGCTTGCCAGCAAGGTTCCAACGCACAAAGGAGACCAAGGCTTCGGAGCAGATGTGAAAACCGCACTGAGGAACCGTTTACAGTGGCTTGCAGAACGAGGCCTCACGCAAACAATGGAAGACGGCACCGCGGGTCCGTCCGTAAACGCACTCAATGATCTCAGGCGCAGAGAACTGCAACACACAACGGATAGTGTCTCCGCCCGATCGGGCTTGTCCCACGCCAACCCTCTTGAGGGCGAACAATTCTCAGGCACTTACAAACACTCGGTCAGCCTCGCCAGTGGCAAGTATGCGATCATCGAAAACGCCAAAGAGTTTGTCCTCGTGCCATGGAAGTCGAGCCTTGAAGATATGAGGGGCAAAGTCGTGTCTGGAACCATGGGTCCAAACCGCAATTGGGAAAGCGTTAACACACGACAACGCGGCATTGGAATTTGATCAGGAGTTATCCACCACCGCCGTTCACGAAAATGTGAAGTGAATGCTGGTTGCTAGTTGGTTGCTAGGAGACTTTCGCCGCTTCAACGACTACCATTAAGTCATTGAAAAGAATGGTGGAGCCAGACGGAATCGAACCGACGACCTCTTGCATGCCATGCAAGCGCTCTCCCAACTGAGCTATGACCCCACAGGTCTTCAAATCTTAAAAGGCGGGCGGAACCTAGTTCCGCATCCGCCAACAATCAAGCGAAACTTCTAAACCTCTTCCTCGCCTTCCTTGCCGCCGGGGCCGCTGTCGAGAAGGCCGGAAACATTGTCGCCGTCTTCTTCCTCGACAACGAGGAAGGTATCATCCTCTTCGCCGTCGGCGGGCTCGGCGTCCTCGCCCAGGTCAACATCTTCAATGCCTGCGGTTTCATCGTCGTCCTTGCCATCCTCCTCAACGTCTTCGAGGCTGATGAGCTCCACATCGGCATTATCGCCCTCCTCCACCTCCACCTTTTCGCGGGGCTTCGGCATGGGAGGAGCAGCTCCCGGATAGTCACCCTTGGATGGCAGGATGGCAGCCGCAATGAAATTGGCGCTGCATTTCGGGCAGACGATAGGGTTTTTTAACAAGTCATAGAACCGTGCTGCGCATGATGGGCATGTCCGCTTGGTTCCGAGTTCAGCATTGACCACGGGTTGATCCTTTCGAGATCGTCATTAGTTAGAAAGATGATTTGAGGCTCCCATGCCATGGGTTTTGCTGAATGTCAAAAGCCTTGAGCGTAGCGAGGGGGTGACAGGCTAATTTAACCCGTGTATCGAAACCGGCGAAATGACCCACGCTCAGCCCAAAATCCTGCCCCTCACATCTTCGAACGCGACCGGCCTCAAAGGCAGGATCAAGGTTCCCGGCGACAAATCCATGTCCCATCGTGCCTTGATGTTTGGGGCAATTGCCATCGGCGAAACAACCATAAAGGGGCTCCTGGAAGCCGAAGATGTGGTCAACACCGCAAAGGCCATGGCGGCGTTGGGGGCCAGGACAACCCGCGATGCAGCTGGCATCTGGCATGTGGGCGGGGTGGGTGTGGCAGGCCTCCAATCGCCCGCAGAACCCCTTGATTTTGGCAACTCCGGCACCGGTGTCAGGCTGGCCATGGGGCTGATGGCAACCACTCCCTTGGTTGCCAAATGTGTGGGCGATGCATCCCTGTCAAAGCGCCCCATGGGACGCGTAACCAAGCCCTTGGAGCAGATGGGTGTCAGGTTTGAAACCGCGGAGGGTAACCGTCTGCCTCTTACTGTCCATGGCGCCAAGCATGCGGTCCCGATCACTTACACATTGCCGGTGGCATCCGCTCAAGTGAAGTCAGCCATTCTTTTGGCGGGCCTCAATGCCCCGGGCGTCACCACGGTTATCGAACCCGTCGCCACCCGCGATCACACAGAACGCATGTTGACCGCATTCGGTGCCAAATTGACAGTCACCGAAAAAGAAGGCGCTCGCCATATTTCTGTTGCTGGCCAACATGAACTCAAGGCCCAAAACCTCGATATCCCGGGCGATCCCTCGTCTGCCGCTTTCCCCGTGGTGGCCGCAATCTTGTGTGAAGGTTCAGACATCTTGATCGAAAACATCATGCTGAATCCAACCCGTACAGGGCTGATCGTAACCCTCATCGAAATGGGAGCTGACATCAGGATTGAAAACCGCCGGATTTCGGGCGGCGAAGAAGTGGGCGACCTTCATGTAAAATCATCCAAACTCCACAGTGTCCGCGTGCCCGCAAGCCGTGCGCCCTCGATGATCGATGAATATCCGATCCTTGCCGTTGCCGCTTCTTTCGCTGAGGGCACAACCCGCATGGACGGCCTGGAAGAATTGCGGGTAAAGGAAAGCGACCGCCTTGCTGCCGTTGAAGCAGGCCTGCAGGCCAACGGTGTATCAACGCAATCAGGGCCCGATTGGCTTGAGGTTGCAGGTGGCGGTGCCCCTGGCGGCGGCACGGTCACAACCCATATGGATCACCGGATTGGCATGTCATTCCTGGTCATGGGTGCCGCATCGCGCTTTCCAACCAGCATCGATGACAGCAGCTTTATTGCCACCAGCTTTCCGGATTTTGTCAGTCTCATGAACGGCTTGGGCGCGAAAATTGCAGCGCCTGCACCCAAATGATAATCGCTGTTGATGGGCCTGCGGCCGCCGGCAAAGGCACCATTGCAAGAGCATTGGCGGCCCATTTCGGTTATCATTTCCTCGACACCGGAACCCTCTACAGAAGAGTTGGCCTGGCAGTTTTGAAATCCGGTGGCGATACCAGCCGCGCGCCAGAAATAGCCAAAAATCTCGAAACCTTCGAATTCGCTGATGCGCAACTGCGAACCGAAGACGTGAGTGCCATGGCGTCAATTGTTGCCGTCATTCCCGAAGTGAGAGCAGCACTCTTGGCGTTTCAGCGAGAATTTGCCGCCCGCAGCCCCGGCAGCGTTCTCGACGGGCGCGATATTGGAACAGTTGTCTGTCCTGAAGCTCAAGTGAAACTTTATGTGACAGCCTCACCCGAAGTGCGCGCCAGGCGCCGCTACGAAGAGCTGAAATCCTCGGGAAAGACTGTCAGTCTCGCCGCCACACGCGATGACATAAGAATACGTGACGAGCGCGATAGCAATCGGGCGGTTGCCCCTCTCCTGCCAGGCACTGACGCCAAAATTATTGATACATCGGACATGACAATTGAGGCTGCTATTGCCGAATGCATCCGGCTTGTCGAATTAGTTGGGTGAATCCTTGGGCCAGGTGATCAGGAAAGTCCAAATTGAGATCACCAATACGCCCGCCGAAAGTGTCATCCAAAGCGGATCCCGCGTGTAAAGCACCTCAAAGGCCGCCCATCCCGCCACCACCGCAACAATCGCCATGCGCCGCCATAAGGGCTTGTAGAACGGGTGGCTCTGATCGATGATTTTCATGGGGGTTTACTAGGCGAACTATCACCTCAAGTCGAGGCAAAATCAGGCGGTTGCTCTGGCCCGAAGTTTCAGCTATAGCCACCTCCGTTGGAGGTCGCCTGCGTCTTGCGGGTGCACATAATCGGGGTGCCGGACTGTTCCCAGTTCGCGTGCCCTTAATTGTTTCAGAATCTGCACATCCGTCTAAGCCTCCGAGCTTTTGTGTTGGGTTTGAAATTCATCTTGTGGGCATGTCGCATAAGACCTGCCCCGTAACCTTAGGACTGCACCCCACAATGGCGAAATCCGTCGCTTCCATGAACCCCACCCGCGAAGACTTTGAGGCCCTCCTTACCGAAAGCTATCTCGATAATCCCGCCACCGAAGGCGTTGTCGTTAAGGGCCGCGTAGTAGCCGTTGAAAATGATTTTGTAATTATTGATGTCGGTTTGAAAACCGAAGGCCGTGTGGCGCTGAAGGAATTTTCCCAGCCCGGCAAGGATATCGCCATCAAGGCTGGAGATACGGTTGAGGTTTACCTCGAACGCATCGAAAACGCCCTTGGTGAAGCAGTGCTGTCGCGCGACAAGGCGCGCCGTGAAGAGGCCTGGACCCGCCTGGAAGAAATGAGCACCAAGAATGAGCGCGTTGATGGCGTCATCTTTGGTCGCGTCAAAGGCGGCTTTACTGTTGATCTGGGCGGCGCCGTGGCATTTTTGCCAGGCTCGCAAGTTGATATTCGCCCTATTCGTGACGTTGGCCCGCTGATGCATGTGGCTCAACCCTTCCAAATTCTCAAGATGGATCGCCGCCGTGGCAACATTGTTGTGTCCCGCCGCGCCATCATGGAAGAAACCCGGGCTGAGCAGCGCTCGGAACTGGTGCAGAATTTGGCCGAAGGTCAAATTGTTGATGGCGTTGTCAAGAACATCACCGACTACGGTGCATTCGTCGATTTGGGCGGCATCGATGGCCTCCTCCACGTGACAGATATAGCCTGGAAGCGCGTCAACCATCCGTCGGATGTTTTGACTGTTGGTCAAACCATCAAGGTGCAGATTGTCCGCATCAATCCGGAAACCCAGCGCATTTCGCTTGGCATGAAGCAACTGGACAAGGATCCATGGGAACTCGTGGCCGGCAAATATCCGATCGGCGCCAAGGTTCGCGGCAAGGTCACCAATATTACCGACTACGGCGCATTCATTGAACTGGAAGATGGCATCGAAGGCCTTGTCCATGTTTCAGAAATGAGCTGGACCAAGAAGAATGTGCATCCCGGCAAGATCCTTTCAACCTCGGAAGAAGTTGATGTTCAGGTCCTTGAAATTGACAGCTCCAAGCGCCGCATTTCACTGGGCTTGAAGCAGGTTCAGGAAAATCCCTGGGAAACCTTCACCTCGAAATATCCCAACGGCACCATTGTCGAAGGTGAAATCAAGAACATCACCGAATTCGGATTGTTCATCGGTCTCGATGGCGATGTTGACGGCATGGTCCATCTTTCTGATCTGGATTGGAAGCGCGCTGGCGAAGAAGCCATCAAGGATTACAAGAAGGGCGATACCGTAAAGGCCATCGTGCTCGACGTTGATCGCGAGAAAGAGCGCATCTCGCTCGGCATCAAGCAGCTCTCTGGCGATCAGCCGAAGTCCGCTGCCGGTTCTGGCATCAAGAAGGGCGATACCGTAACTTGCGAAGTGACAAAGGTTGAAGATGCCGGCCTCGAAGTCAAGATCGCCGATTCCGACATGACCGCTTACATCAAGCGCGGCGACCTCGCACGTGACCGTTCTGAGCAGCGGACCGAGCGTTTTGCCGTTGGCGAAAAATTCGATGCCAAGATTACGGTGTTCGATGCCAAGGCGCGCAAGATGAATGTGTCGATCAAGGCGCTCGAAATATCCGACGAGAAGGAAGCCGTAGCGCAATATGGCTCATCCGACTCAGGAGCATCGCTTGGCGATATTCTTGTGGCAGCGCTCAAAAAGAAAGACGCTGAAACCAAGGACTGATAAGCTAAGTCAGATTTGCGATATCCGCCCGGGCAGCAACTATCCGGGCGGAGTTTAACAGTTGGAGTCCCCCGATGTCGGTCAGCCAGGCAGAATTGATAGTGGACCGCAGACAGCTGAAATCCCGATTGTTGCGGTGGCGGATTGTTGCGGTAATAGCAATCCTGGCAGCTCTCGGCTCGTTTCTTTGGACCGGCGGTGATTTCAAAAAATATTCCACTCATATCGCCCGCGTGCGCATTGATGGCTTGATCACTGGCGATCAGGCAACGCTCAATCTGTTGGACGAGATTGCCAAGTCCAAAAAAGTTGCCGCCGTCATTGTTCGCATTGATAGCCCGGGCGGCACCACCGCAGGCTCAGAAGCAATCTATGAGCACATCCGCAAAATCGCCAAGGACAAGCCCGTCGTGGCTGTGATGGATACGGTCGCGGCCTCAGGCGGCTACATCACTGCAATTGCCGCCGAACACATCGTCGCCCGAGGCAACACGATTACCGGTTCAATTGGCGTCATTTTTTCCTTTCCCGAAATCTCCAAGCTGCTGGATACGCTCGGCATCAAGATGGAGGAGATAAAGTCTGGCGAACTGAAAGCCGAACCCTCTCCCTACAAGCCGGTGTCAGATCGGGTAAGGCAAGTCTCCAATGAAATGGTGCAGGAATCATTTGGCTGGTTCACCGGATTGGTGGCCGAGCGTCGCAACCTTTCGCTTGAGCGCGTGAAGGTTTTGGCTGATGGCCGTGTCTACACGGGCAGGCAGGCCGCAACCGCAAAACTCATTGATGCGCTGGGGGGCGAGGAGGTAGCACTTGAATGGCTGCAAACCAAGAAAAACGTTCCCCAAGACCTGGAGATTGTTGATTGGGTGAACCCGGTAGGCCTTGATCCGACTGGCTTGGGGTTCTCGGTCACCAACGCAGTCATCAGAATATTGGGCTTCGAGGGCCTGAAACGGCAGGTAGAAAGTGCGAGGCTTGACGGCTTGCTCGTGCTTTGGCACCCTCAGCTTTGATGCATTCAGGAAACATAGGTCAGAATCATGATTAAGTCTGAACTCGTTCAAAAAATAGCCGATAGCAACACCCATCTCTATCACCGCGATGTCGAGCGCATCGTCAACAAGATTCTCGATGAAATCATCCGCGCCATGAAAGATGGTGAGCGTGTCGAGCTCCGTGGATTTGGCGCCTTCTCGGTCAAATCCCGCAGCGCCCGCACCGGCCGCAATCCACGCACCGGTGGGGCAGTGGAAGTAACGCCCAAGCGCGTCCCCTTTTTCAAAACTGGCAAAGAACTCAGGGCGCGATTGAACGCCAAGCCTGAATAATGCTGCAGCGTATTTTTCGCTGGACGATCGGACTCCCAGTCGCGGTGATTGTTATCTCTTTTGCTGTCGCCAACCGGCAGTGGGTTACAGTATCATTTGATCCCTTCTCCAGAGAGGCGCCGTTTGCCGCGATGGATGTGCCGCTTTGGGTATTGTTTTTCTGCGGCATTTTTTTTGGCATGGTTGCGGGCTGGACTGCCTGTTGGTTTGCGCAAGGAAAATGGCGTCGTTCGGCAAGAGATCTGCGCCGCGAACTGAAACTGTCGCAGGCACGATCCAGTCAACCGACAAACATAACAGCGACGACTGAAGAAAATTTTCTATGAAAATGATATCAGCTTCGGAACTTGAACAAGTCGCCGATTACAAGTCAATCGTCGAAGCCCTGCGAGACGGTTTCAAATCTGAAATTGAATCGCCTGCACGCCATTTTCACGATACCTCGCCTGTGGCAAAGCTCATGCTGATGCCCGCCTGGTCAAAGGCCTGGACGGGATTGAAGACAGTCATTGTGAAGTCTGACAACCCGGCCTTGGGCTTGCCAACCGTGCAGGCGAGTTATCTTCTCATTGACAATGAAACCGGTGCTCCCGCTGCTGTCATGGATGGCACCGAGCTGACCCGCAGGCGAACCGCGGCAGCGTCAGCTTTGGCTGCCGATTATTTGGCCAGGCCCGATGCCTCGCATCTGGTGCTTGTGGGTGCCGGCGCATTGAGCGCCCATTTTGTCCGGGCCCATGCCGCCGTGCGACCCATCAAGAGAGTTTCGATTTACAATCGCACCAGTAAAAAGGCGGAAGAACTTGCCGCTGAGTTGAAGGGCGACGGACTTGACGCCAAAGTTGTGACCGATCTGGAATCAGCTGTCAGACAGGCCGATATTGTAAGCAGCATCACCAGCGCGACCAGGCCCGGCATCAGGGGGGAATGGCTGAAGCCCGGAACCCATGTTGATCTCGCTGGCGCCTTTACGCCGCAAATGCGCGAAACCGACGGCGACGTAGTTGCGAAGTCA
The DNA here is from genome assembly GCA_031409595.1 of Rhodobiaceae bacterium. GTDB lineage: Bacteria > Pseudomonadota > Alphaproteobacteria > Rhizobiales > Aestuariivirgaceae > Aestuariivirga. The sequence goes on along the minus strand of JANNXN010000196.1, from coordinate 40,828 downwards.
CGGGTTTTTGTGGATATCAGACATGGCGCGGAGGCCGAAGCGGGCGACTTGCTGCAGGCCAGGGACGAAGGAAAATTCGACTTTGCCAACATTCAAGGCGATCTCTTTGAGCTCTGCCGGGGCACCGTTGGTGGGCGTAAAACCACCGAAGAAATAACCCTTTTCAAGTCTTGTGGGAGCGCAATTGAAGACCTGGCTGCCGCCATTATGGTGTATTTGCGCTGCAAGTAATTTGCGGCTAACGAAGGCCCATGAAGCCGTCAAATCCCATATGTGTGGCACTCGACACGCCTGACATAAACAAGGCCCGCGACCTTGCAAGGACGCTGGCGTCCCATGTCGGTCATATGAAAATTGGCATGGAATTTTTCTATGCCCATGGAGCCCGGGGTTATGAAATGGTGGCATCACAGGGCCTGCCAATTTTTCTCGACCTGAAACTCCATGACATTCCAAACACCGTGGCTGCGGCCATGAAAGCGTTGATGCAGCTTTCACCCCGGCCAGCCATCGTCAATCTCCATGCGCAAGGCGGATTGGATATGATGAAGGCCGCCGCCGATGCCGTGGCAGGACGCGCAAAACTGATTGCAGTCACGATTCTGACCAGCCTTTCGAAAGAAGACATTTGGGCAACCGGGCTGGAGCGAGCGCAGGATACCGAAAGCCACGCCATATCCCTGGCCAAACTGGCAAAGCTCGCTGGCCTCGATGGAGTCGTCTGCAGCCCCCATGATTTGCTTGGAATACGGAGCGCCTTAGGTTCCGATTTCTTGACAGTCGTGCCCGGCATTCGCCCCGCTGACGCTGCGTCCCATGATCAGAAAAGAATTGCAACACCCGGTTCTGCCATGGCAGCAGGTGCGGATATTTTGGTAATTGGCAGAGCCATCACCAATGCCGCCGATCCAGTGGCAGCTGCTCAGAAAATTCTGGCGGAGCTTGGCCATGGTTAAGATCAAGATTTGCGGCCTCTCAACTTTGGAAGCAGTCGAGACATCAATTGAAGCCGGAGCGAGCTTCATTGGCCTGGTATTCTATGCCAAGAGCCCGCGCAATGTTTCTCTTGAGGTGGCCAAAGAACTGGCAGATCGAGCCCGCGGCCGGGTTAAAATAGTAGCCCTGATCGTCGACGCTGATGACGCCGCACTCCAATCCATAAACAATGCCGTCGGGCCGGATTATTTCCAGGCACATGGTTCGGAAACACCCCAGCGCTTAGTGGAAATACAACAGCTCACAGGAAAGCCGGTAATCAAAGCTATCAAGGTGGCGGAAGCTTCTGATGTCTTGCAAGCTGCAAACTACGAAGGCAAGGCCGCACTCATCCTCTATGACGCGAAAGCCCCGGAAACGCTTCTGAATGCCTTGCCCGGCGGCAACGGTATCGCCTTTGATTGGAACCTTCTGGCCAATTCCAGGGATTTCATGCTGTCAGGTGGCCTGAACCCGGATAATGTCGCAACTGCCATAAAAGCCACGGGCGCTCCCATTGTCGATGTGTCCTCAGGCGTGGAGGCGGCGCCTGGCAAAAAGGATTTGACGCTCATTCGGAAATTTATTGAGCAGGCGTTGGCCGCCAGCTAAAGTCGCCTTGAAAGAGAGTTTTTATGAATAAGCCACTGATCAATTCATTCCGCACAGGTCCCGATGAGAAAGGCCTGTTTGGAATTTATGGCGGCCGCTTCGTCGCCGAAACTCTGATGCCTCTCATTCTTGAGCTCGAGCAAGCCTATAAGGACGCCAAGGCCGACCCAACTTTTCAAGCCGAACTGGATTCATTTCTTGAGCATTACGTCGGTCGCCCAAGCCCGCTCTACTTCGCTGAGCGTCTCACCGAGCATTTGGGTGGCGCAAAAATTTACTTCAAGCGCGATGAGTTGAACCATACGGGCGCCCACAAGATCAACAATGTCATGGGCCAAATCCTGCTGGCCCGCCGCATGGGCAAAAAGCGCATCATCGCGGAAACTGGCGCTGGCCAGCATGGCGTTGCAACCGCCACGGCTTGCGCACGCTTCGGCCTGGAATGCATTGTCTATATGGGTGAGGTTGATATTGAACGCCAGAAGCCAAACGTGTTTCGCATGAAGCTGCTGGGTGCTGAAGTCGTGCCCGCCTTGTCAGGGTCGCGCACCTTGAAAGATGCCTTGAATGAGGCGCTCCGTGATTGGGTTGCCAATGTCGAAGACACTTTCTATTGCATCGGAACAGTCGCTGGCCCCCACCCCTATCCCGAAATGGTGCGGGATTTTCAATCCATTATAGGTGTCGAAACCAGGCGCCAGATGCAGGCGCGTGAAGGCCGCTTGCCGGATTCATTGGTGGCCGCAATCGGCGGCGGTTCAAATGCCATGGGCCTGTTCCATCCTTTCCTCGATGACCCAAGTGTTGAAATCATAGGCGTTGAAGCAGCAGGCCTTGGCCTTCGCACCAAAAAGCACGCAGCCTCAATCACCGGTGGCAAGCCCGGCATTCTCCACGGCAACAGAACCTATCTGCTGATGGATGACGATGGCCAGATAACCGAGGGCCACTCGATTTCCGCAGGCCTTGATTACCCGGGCATCGGCCCTGAGCATTCCTGGCTTCATGATATGAAGCGCGTTGAATATGTGTCCGCAACCGACAAGGAAGCCCTTGCGGCATTTCAACTCTGCTGCAAGCTTGAAGGCATCATACCAGCCCTCGAACCTTCCCATGCCCTGGCCCATGTCATGAAGATTGCGCCGGAAAAACCCAAGGATCATTTGATGGTCATGAATATGTGTGGTCGCGGCGACAAGGATATTTTCACTGTGGCTGATATTCTGGGAGTAACCCTGTGAGCGGTCGGATAGAGCAGTGCTTCGCCGAACTCAAGAAGCAAAGTCGGGCAGCGCTTGTCACATTCGTGACAGCTGGCGATCCTGATTACGATACTTCGCTGAAAATCATTCAGGGCCTTCCCAAAGCCGGAGCCGACATTATCGAATTGGGCATGCCGTTCACCGATCCCATGGCCGATGGCCCGGCAATTCAGGCGGCAGGACTTCGCGCCCTTCACGCTGGCCAAACCATGAAGAAAACTTTGAAGCTCGTGAAGGCTTTCCGCGCTGGTGACAAAGAAACTCCCGTCGTGCTGATGGGCTACTACAACCCCATCTATGTCTACGGCGTGGAAAAATTCTTGCGCGACGTGAAGGCCGCAGGCGTGGATGGATTGATCGTTGTTGATTTGCCTCCTGAAGAAGATGGCGAGTTATGCCTGCCTGCGATGAAGATGGACATCAATTTCATCCGCCTTGCAACACCCACGACGGATGACAAGCGCGCGCCCGTGGTTTTCAAAAACACCAGCGGCTTCGTCTACTATGTGTCAGTTCTCGGAATTACCGGCACCAAGGCGCCGGACCTCAAAAGCGTGCAGCAGAACGTCAATCGCTTGCGAAACCACACAAAGCTGCCCATCGCCGTTGGATTTGGCGTAAAAACCGCTGAACAGGCCCGCACAATTGCCAAGAGTGCCGACGGAGTTGTGGTGGGTTCCGCCCTTGTAAGTGCAATCGGCAACAGCCTTACGAAGGCCGGAAAACCGACGTCAAGAACAGTAAAGGCGGTCCATTCTCTGGTGGGTGAAATAGCACACGGCGTAAGGAGTTAAATCAGGTGAACTGGATCAAGAATTTCGTCCGGCCCAAAATCCGTTCCATTCTCGGTGTCAAGCGCGACGTGCCCGAGAATATGTGGATCAAGGATCCCGATTCCGGCCAAATGGTTTTCTATCGCGATCTCGAAGCCAATCAATTTGTGTTTCCGGGCTCCGACCATCATCACCGCCTGGCCCCAGACCTGCGCATGAAACACATGTTCGACAACGGTGAATTTGAAGCTGTGGTTTTTCCGGCAGTGCCAGCCGATCCGCTGAAATTTCGCGACGAGCGGAAATACGTCGACCGGTTGAAGGAAGCGCGCCAAAAAGCCGGCAGCGAAGACGCCATTCATGCTGGCTTTGGAACGATCGATGCCCTGCCTGTGGTGATCGCCGTTCAAGATATGGGCTTCATCGCAGGTTCGCTTGGAACCGCTGCAGGCGAAGCCATCATCACCGCAATGCGCCTGGCTGTTAACAAGAAATGTCCTTTCATATTTTTTGTGGCCTCAGGTGGAGCCCGCATGCAGGAGGGCATCCTGTCTCTCATGCAGATGCCACGAACGACCGTCATGGTTCAGGAAATGCGGGCGCAAAAAATTCCCTATATCGTTGTGCTGACCAATCCCACGACAGGCGGCGTCACCGCGTCCTACGCCATGCTCGGTGATTTCCACATCGCCGAACCGAAGGCGCAAATCGGCTTTGCGGGCGCTCGCGTCATCGAACAAACCATCCGCGAAAAACTCCCCGAGGGCTTTCAACGCGCCGAGTATCTGCAAGATCATGGCATGGTTGATCTGGTTGTCCATCGTCACCAAATGCGCGAAACCATCAGCCGTATCGCCCGAATTTTGATGAAGGCGTCGGATGCGCCAGCGCCGCTTCCAATGTCAAACAGCGGTGCGTTGGTTCCGCTCAGCGCTGGATAGAATCTTGGCCCGAAGTGATGCGATTCTAAGTCGGCTGCTGCTGCTGCATCCGAAGATCATTGATCTCAGCCTGGACCGCATTGATTATATTCTCAAGCGCCTGGGCATGCCGCAGAAAAACCTGCCGCCTGTCATCCATGTGGCAGGAACCAACGGCAAGGGTTCAACCGTTGCGTTTATCCGCTCAATATTGGAAGCAGCCGGGCTTAAGGTTCATTGCTATACATCGCCGCATCTCGTTAAATTCCATGAGCGCATATATGTGGCAGGCAGCCTCATTTCAGAAGATCAGCTGTCTCAGCTGCTGGAAGAGTGTGAAAAGGCCAATGGTGCTGCACCCATCACCTTTTTTGAAATTACAACCGCTGCCGCATTCCTCGCATTCTCGCGAACGCCTGCCGATTACCTCATTTTGGAAGTTGGCTTGGGTGGCCGGTTGGACGCGACGAATGTAGTTGAAAAGCCGGCCCTCTCTGTCATCACGACAGTCGACTATGATCATCAACAGTATCTGGGAGATACACTCACTGCGATCGCCCATGAAAAGGCCGGAATTCTGAAACCCGGTGTTCCCGCTGTGATCGGCCCGCAGCCTGATGAGGCGCGCACCGAAATTGAGAAGGTGGCCGAAATCCGACGTTCACCGCTCAATATTGCCAATCAGGATTGGCAATGCTTTGAGCAGCATGGCCGACTGGTCTTTCAGGATGAAGCAGGATTGCTTGATCTGAACATGCCCCAGCTGAAAGGTCGCCATCAGGTCGACAACGCAGGCAATGCAATTGCTGCAATCAGGCTGCTTGGGGATAGCCGAATTTCCGAAACTCACATTGAACAGGGTTTGAAATCCGTCACTTGGCCAGCCCGCATGCAGCGACTGGGGCCGGGAACCCTCTTGAACCATATTCCCAAAGATGCGGAGCTCTGGCTTGATGGTGGCCACAACCCGTCCGCCGGCCGTGTCATCGCGCGGGCCTTTTCAGATATCAATGATCGCCATTCGAGGCCGCTGGTGCTCATCTGGGGCATGCTCAACACGAAAAACGCTGGCGACTTCATCGAACCCTTTGCTGGCCTCGCCCAACGTGTGGTGACGCTGACAATTCCCGGTGAGCCCAATGCTGTTCCAGCCGATCAGCTTGCTGAAATTGCCCGCAGCCGCGAACTGTCCGCCGAAACCGCGGTCAATCTTGAAAAAGCCCTGGAACAGGCCGCACTGATAAGACCGGCTCCCCGGATCCTGATTTGCGGCTCGCTCTATTTGGCTGGCCATGTCCTCAGCATGCACGAAAACACGGCCATGTCAGGAGCACCCGGAGTGGCCCGCCGTTAAAGCGATTGCTCAATCCATGATTGCAGCTGGCCTTTGGGGGCAGCGCCAACCTTTGTGGCAGCCACTTCTCCGCCCTTGAACATCATCAGCGTAGGAATCCCGCGAACTCCATATTTTGAGGGTGTTTGGGGGTTTTCGTCGATGTTGATCTTGACGATTTTAACCTTCGATCCCATGGCGACGGCAATTTCTTCCAGCGCTGGGCCAATCATTTTGCAGGGCCCACACCACTCCGCCCAGAAATCAACGACAACTGGCGCATCGGATTTCAGGACATCGAGATCAAACGATGCATCAGAGACTTTATGAGTGGACACGAGGTGATTCTCCTTAAATACCGTAACTTGACTGCAAGGTAGGTATCCCGGAGGTCACGGTCAAGGGCACAACACGCTCATGTGATGGCTGCCATGTTCGAAATGGCGGACTTCATCATGTCCTCAGGCACCCAGGTCAACCGGGGCGCAGAAGTCCAGAGGAGCGCTGCTCGAACTGGCCTGTTTTCATAGGCCTGCCCCAGCGCCATCACATAGGACGCCAGTTGCAACACATAGGGGTGCTCGGGCGTCAGGTCCGCGGGCGGATCCCAATCTGTCTTGTAGTCCAGAATCAGAATGTCGTTTTCACGCATAACCAGCCGGTCAATCTGCCCGGTCAAACGCCGCCCATCGGGCAACACGGCGCCGATTGTAACCTCTGCCTGACTGCCGGGACCAAAGAAGTCCCGGTGCTCGGGATCGCCAATCAGGCCAATAATCTTGTCAGCCAATGTCAAATCCAGATTGTTGTGCTTCAGAATCCGGTGCGCGAAATCCAGCTGCTTTTGGGGTGCTGTTTGCGGCAACTCCTGCAGCAGTTTGTGAATCACCCGGCCACGACTGAGCGCGGCCTTCGATCCCCTGGAACGCCGCTGCACCAGCCGCGTTGGCGCGACGGATTTCTGGGCAATGTCAGGAAATGCTGGAGCACCCCGCAGCCAGTCTGGTGCGGCACCTGCTACGGTCTTTCCAGCGGACGAGGCCTCACTCCATACTGGATCAGGTCCATGGCGCCAGATGCCGCAGCCGTCGAGTGGCTCAGTCAAAGACTGTTCTACCATCGCATACCAGCTGTTTTCGTTCAGTTCATTCTTGCTGTGACTGCCACAGATGTAAAGTTCGTCCCGCGCCCGGGTCATCGCCACATAGAGCAGGCGGCGATGCTCCTCGAAACCTGTCTCCTTCAGGGTATCTTTCCACCCTTCAATCACGGGAGACTGCGATAGCTTGGAGAGCCGCCAGAGGGGAATGCGCGGCTTGTCAGGGCCAACATCCACAAACATCAAGCCAGAGGATTTTCGGTCAGTGGGGATGGTCGTGGTATCAGGCAGGATAACGATATTTGATTCCAAGCCCTTGGCGCCATGAACTGTCATGAGCCGGACTTCCCCGCGGCCACTTTCCATGTTGCGCTTGATCTCGGCATCTTCGTTGCGAAACCAGTCGGCAAACCCACTCAGGGAAGACGAATAATTTTCTTCATAAGTCAGCGATGCCTCGAGAAGGGCATCAAGTGCATCTCCCGCCTCGCTCCCCAATCGCGCCAGAATTGATGTCCGGGATTTGGTGAGCACAGCAGACAAAAACTCAAATGGCCGGGTGTGCTCCGATAGCTTCAGCCATGTCTTCAGAGTCTGGAAATCCTCCGCACAATCGGCCTCGTTCGATTTCGACACCATGGTCCAAAGCGATGCCTTGCCCCGCCCATGGGTGAGATCAAAAAGTGCTTCCTCAGAAATTGGTTGAGGCACCAGGGGACTTTTGAGAACACAGGCCAGCGAATAATCGTCTTCCGGCAGCAACACAAACCGCGCCAGCGCCATCATGTCGAGAACGGCGATATTTTTTGAAAGCTTGAGCCGGTCTGCTCCAGCGACAGGCACGCCAACCTTTCGAAGCTCGCTGATCAGCGCGTCAAAAAGCAGGCTGCGGGTCCGAAACAGGATCAGAATATCACCGGGCTCAACAGTCCGGCCCAACGCGGCTATGGTCCGTTTTCCAATCCACGACTTGATCGTGTGGGCAATCTTCCGCGCTAAAATTCGCCGGGGTGACTTGGCGGGTTCGCGATCCACCGGTGCCTGCCAGGGCTCGGGGTCCGGGTAATCTTCAGGTCTAACCAGCGGCCACAGCTCAAAAAGCCCCGGCTGGTTTTTCCGGTTGGACTCATGATGCAAGGTGCGGGGCATGAGTCCATCAAGACCAATTCGCGCCCTGCTGCCCTCTGCAAAAACCATATCGACCATTTTCAAAATTTCTGCCGTCGAACGATAGGATATTGTCAGATCAACGTCATAAAAGACTTGATTGGAATTTTGAATTTGGGTGCGAAATTTGCTGCGCGAAAATTCAAAGGCCGCAGGGTCAGCGCCCTGAAAACTGTAAATGGATTGCTTGTGGTCGCCCACCACAAAGAAAGTGCGGTTGGCACGCGCGCGCGCGCCTTCACCTGAGAAAAATTCCTCCGTCAGTGCATTGACGATTTGCCATTGTGCAAGGCTGGTGTCCTGCGCCTCGTCAACAAGCACATGCTCAAATCCGCGGTCGAGCTTGTAAAGAACCCATTGGGCCGCCTGCCGATCCGTCAAAAGATCGCGTGTTCTCAGGATAAGATCTTCGAAATCATAGGCGCCGCGCCTTTGCTTGGAGCTTTCAAAATGCGCGATTATTTCGCGCGCAAGACGAAGCAGTGCGAGGGTCGCCTCAATTCGCAAAAGATTATCTTCAACTTGCACAAGCGAAATGACACGCTCATATTCTGAGTGCAGCCAGGCATCTGCCCATGGATGAGTTGCTCGCAGCTCCTTGGTGACGATTGAGGTCAGCAATTTTGGCGCGCTGCCGTCTGACTTATAAAAGATGGAACGATAGGCCTGCGACGCAGCCACCGCCTCTGTTGCATTCAACAGATTGCGGAACCTCACACCCGTTTCCTGGTCTCGCTTTCCCGACGAGGAAAATTCAGAAGCCAGACGCTGGGCAATGCCACGGTCAAACTTCAGGAACTGTTCCTGAACTTCATCGAGTGTCTGGTCAATTCCGATGCCAAGTTGAAGTTTTAGCTCGTTGCCGACATTTTCCAGAGTCTTGTAATGATCCAGAATATCCTGCAGTTCACGGCGCTTTGCCATGAGAGCGTCCAGCAAATCATCGAATGCTTCAGTTTGCGCATGGCGTACGATGGCAGCGAAAGCCTTGGCAAGGGTGCCACTTTCATCCTGCTGCGCCCTGAGCAGAACGAAGTCACGCGACTGCTCCAGAAGGAAGGAAGCTTGATTTTGGTCAAGAACTTCAAACCCCGGCGCAACACCGGCTTCGACCGGAAACAGTTGCAATATGCGCTCACAAAACGCGTGGATGGTTTGGATCTTAAATCCGCCGGGTGTTTCAAGCGCGGCGGTAAAGAGCCTTCGCGCCCGGTCTCGGATTCTGGCATCTATCCTGTCGCATCCAATACTGGCAAGACGCAGGGAAAGCGCCTGATCGTCAAGCCCGATCCATTCGCCCAATCGCTCATGCAGGCGGTTGGCCATCTCGGTTGCCGCAGCCTTTGTGTAGGTGAGGCAGAGAATGGTTGAGGGGTCCGCACCCTCAAGCATCAAACGGATGACCCGGTCCACCAGCACATGGGTTTTTCCAGAGCCCGCATTGGCGCTCACCCAGGCGGAGGCCTCGGGGCTGGAGGCCTTCTTTTGGTCAGGCGTGGCACCCGGCGCCTTGCTCATGGGCTCTCACCCGACAGCACCCATTCGCGGTACCGCGACAGATGGTCATAAGGCGCCACTTCATCCTCGTTTTGAACCGCAAACCGCGGAATATAGGCTTGCCCGACATGTTGATATTTTTCCAGGAGGCCAATCAGGCTGGCAAGGTGACGCCGCGCTGCTTCCTCGGCATTGATCTTGATTGGCTTCAACAAACCTGCAGGCACACCCCCGGTAATCTGTATGTAAAGAAGTTCACGCGCCACATGTTTGCCGATGCCTTCAAATCCACCCCGTTCAAGCAGGGCAGCCTGCAGTGTCAATTGCGGCGAAAATCCCGCATCGACTTCCTTGGCGCTGGGCGGCTCGCCTGTCTTGAAATCAATAATTCGAGCGGTTCCATCTGCCAGCACATCAATCCGGTCAGCGCGTGCACTCAACGTAAATTTTGAATCGCCAACCGAAAGCTCCATGCTGCCACGAACTTCAGAAAGGGCCTTTTCAACGCTGTGGCGCAGCGATGCTTCATTTTCAACAATCCAGCTGGCAAGTCTCACAAACCTGTTCCACCAGAAACTCATGATTTCCGGATTGTCCCGGAAGGGCTGGAAATTGGTTCTCCCAATTTCAACAAGCTCTTCCAAAGCTCGTGCGGGAAGTGTGGATGGATGCCGGTTGAAAAACTCCCCAAGTGCGGCGTGAAACAGTGTGCCCCTGAGCGCCGCATCGGGTTTTGCCGAAATTTCGGTGAGCGGTTCCAGACCAAGGACCAAAGCCCCATAGATCGCGTAAGGATCCCTGATCAGGGTTTCGACGCGGGTCACGCTCAGGCGCTGTGGCCTGGCCAAAACCGGAGGCCGCGGCAGCGGCTTCGGCAGCGGTGAAATGGATGCGGGCTGATCCAATTGTCCGGCCCATGCCTGCCAGGGATCACGGGATTCTGCAGTATCCAATCCCACCGCTTTGGCGAGCGTCTGAAGGCGCAGGATCCACCGCGACGGAATTGCGGGCTCCATGCCGTCGCGCCGCGACCAGGTGAGAAAAACATTCTGCGCGCCAAAGGCTTGTACAAAATCATGGGCGGATTGGCCGATCTGCCGTTCCGGTTGGTGCATCCCGAAAATATCGCGCATGGGCCGGTTGAGCCACGGACCAGGTTGCGGCTGGCGGGGCCAGATGCCTTCATTCAGGCCCCCAAGAATGACGGTTCGCGGTGCAACCAGCCGCGCCTCCAACAGACCCAGAATTGCAAGCCGCGAAGTCTGCACATCGGGGTTCCGCAAGGGTGCCAATTGCATGTGACGGCGGAGAGTGAGTGCCATCCGGTTGAAGTCACAAACTGGAAACCGCGTGGCCTCCTGCCGCAGTGTATCAATCAATTGAAAAAGCGTGTCCGCCTCCGGCCCCAGCCAGAAATCCGGCCCCCCGATGTTTTCCGCAACTGTTATAAGTGTATCCAGATGATCCAAGAATGAACCGGTGGTGGCCGCGGGTAACGGGAGCAGCATTTCAACAACCTGCTGAAGGCAGGCTCTGGCATCCTGCCAGTCGCTGTCTTCAAGCCGGCGGATTGCCGGATTTTGGTGCGTGTCCTTTTTGAAATTTTCAACGCACCGGTCAAATGCCTCGAGCAGCCGACCCACGCCGCCGCCGAGCGGAAGTGAGCGGAACAGCGTGAGGTTGATATGGCGTGCCGCGCGACGAAAGACATCTCGCTCCATGCCAAATTTTGCCAGAGGGTGGTCAAACAGGGAGGTGAGGGCAGGCGCTGAAAAGTCATTTCTGGCTGCGTCCATGAGGAGAGCCAGAAGTGATGCAGCCCCAAAATGGATGAGGGGTTCGCCAGCCGAATCATCCACCCCGATATTCCAGCGGGCCAGTGCCGACTTGACCCGCCGCGCCAACCCCCGATCCGGAGTGACAAGCGCCACCTCGCCTGCCGGGCTTTCAAGCTCGCGCCGCATGATGAGGGCAATGATTGAGGCCTCTTCAGTCTTGTCGCGCGCTTCAATCAGTGAAACCCCTGAGAGACCTTCACTCACCATCTCCGGGCTGCTGGAAAGAATGTCTTGCCACTTTTCAGCAACCTCAGAAGGTCGCATGAGTTCACTGGCAAGCCACGCCCTTCTGGCGCTTGGCTGCCCCAACACCGCGATGTCGCCGCGTGCCACGCCAAGCTCTTCGATCAGTTGTTTGAGGGCATATTGCGGGTGCTGTGGCGAAACGCTCACCCAACTCTCGTCATCCATGTTCTGGTCCAACCCAGGGAGAATGACGGCCCCCTTGTCGAGTTTTGATATGGCTTTGAGCAGTTCCCGCGTCGCCGCGATGGTGCCCGTCGAGCCCGCAGCGATAACCGGTCCGGCTGGCGGGTTTTCGGTCAGTCGGGCGGCTTCCAGCCGAAGCAGTCGGCCACGGCGCTCCTTTGTCCCCATCACATTTTCAGTGATGTAAAGTGTCGGCAAACGAACGCGAATGAGATCAAGCAGACTTAAGATTGCCTCGCGGTGAACAGCCAGATCGATTTGATAGGCTTCAGGAATGCGTTCCAGCGATATTTCTTCTGTTTCCAAACTATCAACAAGCTCAGCCAAGCTGGCAACGAGCGACTGGGCTTGGTTGGGAGAGGCAGCAATTTCTTGCGCCAAACGCAAGTGCGGATTTTCCTTGGCCCATTCATCAACAAATGTAGTGAGCGCAAACTCGCGGCCAATGGGCGGAATTTCGGGCGGCAAATGCGGGTCAGTCGGCTGGAGTTCAATCAGGTCTTCGTCGATATCGCCAATGGGGCGAATATTTGGCATCACGACTGCGGTTTTGCCGCTGTCCGTCAGCAGCCTGTGTTGCAACTCACGCGCCGCACGCCGGGTGGGAACCAGAATGGTCCACGTCGCAAGATCGCCTGAGACCTCGCCCTTGGCGAAGGGAAATCCTTCAAGGATGAGTTTAGAGAGAACACTCAAAAATGGCGTGTCGGAAGCGATTGTAAATACGTTGGCGTGGGCCCCGCTCATGGCCTAAGTCTTCGCAAGCTCGGCTTCGGCAAGCCCGATTGCGTCTGGGGTTCCAACGTGCAGCCACCTCCCATGATGGGCAACGCCGTGCAGGCGCCCCTGCGCAATCGCCCGGTCCCACAACACATTCATCGAAAACTTGCCGTTTGGCGCATGGCTGAAAAGCCGGGGGTGCACCAGATAACAACCGATATAGACAAGCGCTGTTCCGCCTCGTTTTCGTTCAATACGCCCATCAGTCTTGAGTTCGAAATCACCATTGCCATCATAACCGATCGCCTTTTCAACCGGGCAAAGCAGCAGCAGGCAATCCATCGTGGCGTCATCCCAGGCGGCGCGCAAGCGCTCCAGGGCCGGAGTATTTTCATCAATCCAAAAGCTGTCGCTGTTGAGAACAAAGAAAGGCTGATCTCCCAAATGCGAAATGGCTTTCACGATTCCACCGCCTGTATCAAGTACGAGGTCAGTTTCATCCGACAGCACAATTTCCGGGTTGGCTATGCCCTTCGTCCAATCGCTAACTTGGTTTGCCAGATAATGCACATTGACAACAGCCTTCTGAATCCCGGCGTCCCGCAATTTATCAATGCCATAGTCGATCAGCGTCTTTCCAGAAACTTTGATCAAGGGCTTCGGCAAATGATCAGTCAATGGCCGCATGCGAAGGCCAAGGCCAGCGGCAAGAACCATGGCATGTGTAATCCTCAGGCTCATTGTCTAGGCGGGCTCCGCAGCAAGGGAAGATTTCGTTCATGCCATTTTTTGAGGCGGGCAAGATCGGGATGCTCCAGGTTGCGCAACAGATAGCGCGAAACCCGGGGCATGTGTTTGAGGTAACCATGTTTCCCGTCGCGATTGGAAAGCCTGGCGAATATCCCGAGAATTTTCGTTGCCCGTTGCGCCCCCAGAATGGCAAACGCCCGCGAAAAGCCCTTTGCATCAAACCGTCCGGCCGCCGATCTCAACGCGCAGTAATATGCAAACAGCTTGTCCGCGAAATCAAAATCAATATCAACGCGTGCATCCTGCAGCATGGAAACGAGATCATAGGCAGGATGTCCCAACACGCAATCCTGCGTATCAATGATTCCAACCTGCCTGAGGCCCGTGCGTTCCGGCATCCACAATAAATTGGGCGAATGAAAATCCCGCAGCGTCCAAAAAGTTTCCTCTGGTTCTGCATGAGCAAAAAGATCCCGCCAGATGTTCAGGAAATCTGCCGCCATGTCCGAACTCGGGTGATCCTTTTTGACATGTGGCCAATACCAGGAGAGGAGCAGATCAACTTCAATCGCCAATGCTTCAGTGTCATAGTCTGATAAAGTGTAGGTTGAGCCGCCTCGCAACGGAACCGAGCGTGGCCAGGTTTTCCCAGCCATGTCGGCGAGAACTTCTATGGCCGCTCGCATGGGCTCGTGCATATCCTGGCCCTGGGCCGTCATGATGCTGAAAACATTGGTACCCAGCGATTCCATGAGCGCCAACCCGTTTTCAGTGTCGACGTCAAATATTCGAGCGGCGCTGTAGCCCAGCCCAAACAGATAATCATTGATGGCAACGACCGAATTCATCCCCTCAGCCAAATGCGCGATGGCGCTATAGGGTTTGTTGTCCCTGACGATCGGTCCATCGGGTCGCTGCGGCATATCCATCAGCAGCAGCGATTTGGAACCGTTGGTCAGGCTTTCATAGCGGCGCGCCGAGGCATCGCCCTCCAGAAAGGATCGCACACCGCCTCCAAAAGAACTTGCCTTGATAAATTTGGTGATGCGATCATTGCGCGCCAAATTCGAAATCCAGTTGCCCTGCGCTTCCAGTATCAGTGAGCGATTTTGCCCCGACCCGGAAAAAGAAATTTTTAAGCAGTCTGCCGAAAGTTCGCGCTCAAGCCTGTCGGGCCACTCAATCAGCAACGCACTGCCAGCCAGCAAGTCGCCAAGTCCCAATTCATCAATTTCAGCCGCTGACTTCAGCCGGTAAAAGTCAGCGTGCACCACGGGAACCCGGGTGTTTTCATAGGCTTGCAGCAGCGAAAAGGTCGGGCTCGGAATATCAAATTCCGGCTGTCCCGCAGCAAGGGCCCGGATAAAAGCCCTGGCAAAAGTCGATTTTCCGGATCCGAGCTCGCCGGACAGCAGGATGCATTGCCCAGGCCTCGCCCACAGGGAAAGTTCTGCTGCCATGCTTTCAGTTTCTGCTGGCGAGGAAGATTTATGCTCAACAATCATTTTACGTCGCTTAGAGAGAGATGCCGTTAGATGGAATCACCAAATATTTCCCTCTCCACAAGGGGGAAGAAGACTCTGGGTCAATCAAAAGTTGTTCCGCACTAGGCGACACGTTTAGGGGAGTTTTGATCAAGCAGCAAATCGTAGCGCGACTGCCTTACAGGCCCCGAAATTGGCAGCGTGCAGACAACCGTTGTGCCTTGATTTGGTTTTGAAACCAGTGAGACGTTGCCGCCATGCAATTCAGTAAAGCTCTTGACCACGGCCAAACCCAGTCCAGGTCCCCGGTGACCGCCAGGCAATGGCTTCGATTGAAATCTCTCGAAAACCTTGAGCAGGAATTCAGGCTCAATGCCCCGTCCCGTATCCGCCACCCATACCTGCACAAATGAGCCAGCGCGCCTGGCGCCCATGCGAATTTTGCTTCCCCGCGTGGAAAAGCCGATAGCATTTGACAGAAGTTGGGTGATGATTTGCTCAATTCGCTGGGCATCGCCGACCAGTGAGAGGGAATCGTCGGCAATTTCAGTGCTCAATGTTTGGTCGCGTTCGGCAATCGCGGTTGCATGTTTCTCTGCCAAAGATTTGAGCGTGTCGGCAATATTGACCTCTGCCAGTTTCAGCTCCATCGCTCCTGCATCAATGGCCGAGAGATCAATAATGGCATCGATGATATCCTTCAGGTCTTCCGATGATCGCTTGATGTGAAGAACATACTCATGTTGTTTTGGCGCAAGCTCGCCCACCAGCCCGAGGCCAAGCGTTTCGGCAAATCCAAGAATGCTGGTAAGCGGCGTTCTGATCTCATAGGATACGTTGCTGAGAAACGAATTTTTGAGCCGGTCAGCCGCCTCAAGGGCCTCCGTCCGATCCCGCAAGGCCATTTCCATTTTTGCCGGATCGGAAATATCCGAAAATGTCAGCAGCGTATTGCCATCGGGCAGGGGAACCGAACTGTATTGCAGGATGCGGTCACGCGAGTTCAACCGGCCCTTGATCGCCTTCCGTTGCGACTCGAGCCCTGTGATGCCAAACTTGATTTCCTTCCACGCAGCACCGGCTTCTTTTGTGACAACCGGGTCATCTGCAAGTTGGTCGATGTGCGGTTCTTTCTGCAGGAAACTGGCTTCAAAACTCCAGAATGTGGAAAACGCCGGATTGAAAAGTTTCAGCCGGCCATCAGAACCAAAGAGTGCTATTGCTTCGTCGAGGTTATCCAGCGTTTCCCGCTGCACGCCAATGAGCTCATTGTAACGGCTTTCGAGTTGGATTTCCTTGGTCACATTTTCATAGAGATAGGTAACGCCGCCAAACGGATGCTGCTCGCACACAACATGAAGTGAGCGGCCATCAGGCAGATACCACCAGCTCTCGCGCATTTCGAGCGTTGTGTAGGATGAAAGCTGGCGAGCCCGCCAGTCCCGGTAATTTGCCTGCTCCGGAATGCAGCGTTGCGACCGCAGCCGGTCAAGAATTTCCCCATCTGTCGGTCGCAAATCCAGCCATTGATTGTCCAGCGGCCACAACTGCGCAAAGGCCATGTTGTAGAATCGCAGCCGCTGGTCAGGTCCAAATATGGCAATGGCGGTTGCCAGCTTGTTGAGGGTTGAAGCATGCGCTTTGACATGCCTGTCCAGCTCCTTTTCCGTTTCCTCCAGGGCTGAAACGTCGACAGCAAATCCGGCCTTGCCGTCCGGTAAACTGACTTCGTGAATGTTCAACGCGCGCATGGCGCCGGCAAAAACCGCATGCGTTCGCCCCAGCAACCCGGTCTTGGCGTCAGCTCGTGCCGCATCAATGCGCTCAAGTGCTGCAACTTCAATATTGGATCTCAGCACCGAATCGCTGTCAGGCATTTCAACCGCCTTGACGTAGGCTCGGTTGACCCAGCTCAGTTTGCCCTCCTTGTTGCGGAGCCATATGGGCAAGGGGGCAGAATCAAGCACGGCACTCAGCCGTTGAACTTGCATGCCAAGCTTTCGCGCATCATAGTCGAGTTCGGTAATTTGCTGGCGCTCGCCCGAAAGTGGCCTGAACCGCAGTGTGGCCATGCCGCCTGCTGCACGGCCGTCCGCCTCCAGCAGCTCATTTTGCTTTGTCCGCACGCCTATGTTGAAGGCCTTGCCCGTCTCTCTCAATATGCGAATTCCGGTCTCAATCATGTTGCTCGAATCAGCTTCGAGCCAGGTCGCGAAATCCAGCAATTCCTCCACTGTTTCAGGCACCGCAGCGCTGCCGTGCATGTTGCCGATGAGGCGTTTGGGAATGTCGGATTTCCCGTGCCAAACCACCATGACATGGGCTTCGGCAGCAAACGCCGACTCCGCCTCATTGAGGCGCAGCTCCAGCTCACCCAGTCTCTGGCGCGCCTTGAATTCACTGCGGCCAATTTTGCGCAGCACAATTACGGCCCATACAAACACCGCCATCGCACCAAGTGTTACGACGCTTCCAAAAGTATCAATAAATGTATCAGCACCCACCGCTGCTGCACCAGTGCTGGAAGCAACAAAAGTTAAAGCGATAAGCGCTGCACCACGCAAAACTGCGTCTTTCATGCTGCTGCTTGCACGCATTCTCTCTCCGGTCAAAAACCAGATGCTGCCCGAATCAGTCCGCACCCGTCCCAGCCGAAGATATAGACTCAAAAATACGACGCCGTGAACCTACTTCTGAGAATGTCCACGCAGGCCTAGTAGCGGTAATAATCGGGCTTGAATGGCCCCTTTTGGGCAACGCCGATATAGGCGGCCTGGTCATCGCGCAGTGTTGTCAGCTTGACACCCAGTTTTTCCAGATGGAGACGGGCAACTTTTTCATCGAGATGTTTTGGCAACACATAAACTTCATTCTTGTATTTGCCGGTCTTGGCATTTGTGAACAGCTCGATTTGCGCCAGGGTCTGATTGGTGAACGAGGCTGACATCACAAAGCTCGGATGGCCAGTTGCGTTTCCAAGGTTGACGAGACGCCCTTGCGACAGAAGGACGATGCGGTTGCCTTTTGGAAAATGCACCAGATCAACCTGTGGCTTGATGTTGGTCCACTTGAAATTCTTGAGTTCAGCCACTTGGATTTCATTGTCAAAATGGCCGATGTTGCAGACAATTGCCATGTCCTTCATCTGCTTCATATCGTCAACAGTGATGACATCCTTGTTGCCTGTGGCCGTCACAAAAATATCCGCGTCCGCCACAACATCAGAAAGTGTCTGAACCGAATAACCATCCATGGCCGCCTGCAGCGCACAGATGGGGTCAACTTCGGTCACCACGACGCGCGCGCCCGAGCCCCGGAGCGACAGGGCTGAACCCTTGCCCACGTCGCCATAGCCGCAAACGACCGCAACCTTGCCAGCCATCATTACGTCCGTGCCACGGCGAATGGCGTCAACCAGTGATTCACGGCAGCCATACTTGTTGTCAAATTTGGACTTTGTAACACTGTCATTGACGTTGATGGCCGGGAATGGAAGCTCGCCCTTTTTCTGCAATTCATAAAGGCGGTGAACGCCCGTTGTGGTTTCCTCTGATACTCCAATGATCGCAGCGCGGACTTTGGAAAACCAGCCAGGGCTGGATTTCAAGCGCTTGGCGATTTCCGCATAAAGGCATTCTTCCTCTTCGCTCTTGGGATAGGCGATGAGTTTGGGATCAGTTTCAGCCTTGGCGCCCAGCAGAATGTAAAGTGTGGCGTCACCGCCATCATCAAGGATCATGTTGGTAGGCCCTCCATCGGGCCATTCAAAAATCTTCGCCGTATACGCCCAATATTCCTTCAGGCTTTCGCCCTTGTAAGCAAACACCGGAATGCCGGCTGCGGCAATTGCCGCTGCTGCATGATCCTGTGTTGAATAAATGTTGCAAGAGGCCCAGCGAATATCAGCGCCCAGCGCCTTGAGCGTTTCAATCAGGACCGCCGTCTGAATGGTCATGTGGAGCGAGCCCGATATGCGCGCTCCCTTCAAAGGCTGGGCCGCCGAATATTCGGCCCGGGTGGACATCAGGCCCGGCATTTCAACTTCTGCCATGTCGAGCTCTTTGCGGCCCCATTCGGCCAAAGAAATATCTGCAACATGGTAGTCGTTGAAAGTGGACATGGGGGATGCTCCAAAAAAGGGAATAATGTGGTGGTGCCAAGCCTATAGCAGGCGAAATCAACACGCGCAACAATCACATAAAGATTTCTTTATATGTCTTAGATGTAGTTCTGCGGATCCAGTGAAGCAATCGTGGGCGCCCGCCCGTTGAGGGGATTGGCCGGATTCCAAGTCAGGTTTGTCTCGTAAAACCGGGTTGCCAGCGCGTCATACATGAGCAGCCGCCCCGCCAGACTATCCCCAATTCCAAGAATTTCCTTGATCACTTCCATGGCCTGCATGGCGCCGATAATTCCCGGCAGGGCCCCAAGAATTCCAACCTCCTCGCAAGCGGGAAATAAGCCGCGCGCCGGCAGATCGCCAATAAAGCAGCGATAGCTTGGCCATGGTTCGCCGCTGGGTGATATTTCATGGGGCTTGAATGTTGAAATCTGCCCGTCAAATTGCCCCACAGCCGCTGATACCAAAGTCTTTTTGGCGAGGTAGCAGGCATCGCTGATCAGGAAGCGCGTCGAAAAATTATCGCATCCATCCGCCACAATATCATATTGCGTGATGATATCGAGTGCATTGGAAGCATCAAGGCGCAGGCTGTGTTCAACAATTTTGGGATGTGGATTAAGCGCCGTCAATGTCGCTTTGGCGCTTGCTGTCTTGAGATCTCCAATGCGGGACGTCGTATGAACGATTTGCCGCTGGAGGTTGGAAAGGCTCACCACATCATGGTCGCAAATCCCGATGGTGCCAACACCTGCCGCTGCGAGATAGAGGAGGAGGGGCGCACCCAGTCCGCCCGCACCGATGACCAAAACTTTTGCAGTGACGAGCTTCGCCTGGCCGGGCCCACCCACCTCGGGCATCACGATGTGGCGGGCATAGCGCTCAATCTCTTCGGGCGAGAGGGCCATCAGCGCAGTCCTGACGAGCCAAACCCGGAGCCACCGCGCGCGGTTTCGGTGAGTGTCTGCACTTCGGAAAGTATCGCCCGCACAACCGGCGCCATCACCATCTGGGCAATCCGCTCACCCCGTTTGATCACAAAGTCAGTTGCCCCATGATTGATGAGGGGAACCTTGATCTCGCCCCGATAGTCGCTGTCAATAGTGCCTGGCGAATTCAAAACCGTGACGCCATGTTTGACCGCAAGCCCGGAGCGCGGCCGCACCTGAATTTCAAAACCAGGTGGAATAGCCACCGCAATTCCGGTCGGCATCAGAACGCGCTCGCCTGGCTTTAACATGGCGTTCTCCGCTGCCCGCAAATCCATGCCCGCGGCCCCTTGAGTTTCATAGGCCGGAAGTGGCAGGTCTGCCCCATTCGCCAACCGCATGATTTGCAAGGCGGTCACGATTGTCCCTTAACAAGGCTGGCAAGTCTGCCCATCAGGCGCTGGGCCACGTCGTGTTTTGAAAGCAGGCCCCAACTCTCAACGCCAGAAGCCGTCACCAGGTGAACAGAATTCTGGTCGCCGCCAAATACATCTCTGCCCTTGCTCACATCATTGGCAACGATCAAATCGCAGCCCTTCTTTGAAAGTTTATCCCGCGCGTTCTCGATGAGATTTTCCGTTTCCGCCGCAAACCCGACGACCAGTCCAGGCCGCTGCAAGCCACGCTTGGCGATTGCCTTCAGGATATCAGGGTTTTCCACAAACTTCAGCGCGGGCACTCCCTTGCCATCTTTCTTGATTTTTTGTGTGGCTTCATCTGCAACCCGCCAATCCGCGACCGCTGCCGCAAAAATCGCAATGTCGCAGGGCAATTCCCGTTCACAGGCGCTCAGCATGTCAACGGCGCTTTCAACCGCAACCATGCGCACGCCAGCAGGAGCCGGAACCTCAACTGGACCAGATACCAGAGCAACCTCAGCGCCAAGTCTGGCAGCAGCTTCAGCAATTGCATAGCCTTGCTTGCCGGAGGAATGATTTGAAATGTAGCGAACCGGATCAATCGCTTCACGTGTGGGCCCGGCAGTAATCAAAACTTTCCTGCCAGCCAGCGGACCGGTTTTTGATGCCAGCGCCGCTTCGATCGCCGCCACGATTTCGGCGGGCTCCGACATGCGCCCCGGACCAAATTCACCGCATGCCATTTCGCCCTCATTGGGACCCACAACCAGCACGCCATCCCGCTTGAGCTGCGCCAGGTTTCTGGCGGTTGCCGCATGTGTCCACATGCGGACATTCATGGCAGGCGCAATGAGAACTTGCTTGTCAGTCGCCAGCAAGGTCGTTGACGCCAGATCATCAGCATGGCCATGCGCCATTTTTGCCATGAGGTCAGCCGTCGCCGGAGCCACCACCAGCAAATCCGCCGCGCGGGACAATTCGATATGGCCCATTTCAATTTCATCGGTGAGATTGAAAAGTTCGTCGTGAACTTTTTCGCCCGTCAGGCTGGCAACCGTTAGGGGGCTCACGAATTCCTTCGCCGCCCGTGTCATGATCACGCGAACCCTCACGCCGGCAGTCTTGAGCAGCCGGATCAGTTCAAGCGATTTATAAGCGGCAATGCCACCACTGATAATGAGAAGTATGGTTTTATCCGTGAGCTTGGACATGGGGTGAGCCTAACAGATTTTCCAGCCAGGGTTAAAGCACGAGTTTCGCCGCAATGACGACAAGCGCCACCGCACACGTAATGATGGCATAGCGCTGAAACCTGTTTGAATGGTTTTGCGCCTTGGTAAACGAATTCAACGTGTCCTGATCGAGCTTGACGCCGCCGGCCTGTACAATTTCATTAACCATATCTGGAAACATCAGGGCCAGTTTGCCGAGCGATGCCGCACCCTCAACAGCGCCTTCAATTTTGCCAATGGGCCCCAGCTTCCTCTCAATCCAGCTCCGAACCACCGGTTCCGCCGTAACCCACATGTTAAGATCAGGATTGAGCGTGCGGGCAACGCCTTCAACCACCACCATGGTCTTTTGCAGCATCAGAAGCTGCGGCTGCGCCGCCATTTTGAACTGGCCCGTAACTTCAAAAAGCTGCGTGAGAAGGCGCGCCATTGAAATCTCATGGGCTGTCAATCCAAATGTCGGTTCGCCAATGGCCCGCAAGGCTTGCGCAAAATCAGTGGGGTTCTGGTCGCGCGGCACATAGCCCGCATCAAAATGAACCTGCGAGACCCGCATGTAGTCGCGCGTGATAAACCCGTAAAGAATTTCCGCCAGAAACAGGCGTTCCTTTTCATTCAGCCGGCCGGTAATGCCAAAATCAACGGCAACAAGCCTTCCTCTGGCATCGACGAAGAGATTGCCCTGATGCATGTCGGCATGAAAAAAACCATCACGAATGGCATGGCGCAGAAAACTCTGGATCAGCGTATCGGCCAACGCCTTGAGGTCAAAGCCCTTCGCCTTCAGCGCTGCGATGTCAGACAAGGGCGTTCCGTCAATCCATTCTGTTGTGAGAATCTGTCGCGACGTCCGCGCCCAATCGACTTTTGGCAATCGAAAATCCGCTTCATTTTCGGTGTTCTGCGTCATCTCTGAAATTGCCGAGGCCTCCAGCCGCAAATCCAGTTCAAGCTTCATGGAATGTTCAAGCATCTCAACGGCCGCAACGGGCCGCAGGCGCCGCGCCTCGGCAGAAAAAAATTCCATCAGCCGGGCCGCGAATGCAAAGCTTTTGAGATCATCGGCAAATCGCTTCTCAATGCCGGGCCGCAATATCTTGACGGCAACGTCCGTGCCCTCCGTCGTGCGCGCCTTGTGCACTTGTGCAATCGAAGCAGCCGCCACCGGCTCGCCAAATTCCGGGAATAGCTGCTCAACATCTTTTCCAAAATTGTCGCAAATAGCGACGCGCGCTTCTGCCATGCTGAAGGGCGGCAGTTTATCCTGCAGCGCCCGCAGCTCAAAAGCCCGCTTCACGCCGATAATATCTGGTCGCGTGGCCAGAAACTGGCCAAGCTTGATATAGCTTGGCCCCAACGCGGAGAGTGCTGCAATAATTTGCGATTGGGTATTTTCGGAAGGGCTGGCCGCGCCAAATCTCGCAATCAGCAACCCCGTTCTGGCAAACCACGGCAGCTCGGCAACCTGGGAGGCTTGCATGAAAAAATTATATCGCGCCAGCGTCTGTCCAGCTCGCAACAGCCGCCAGGTATTTTTGAGCGTTGAAAACATTAAATGCGCCAGCCCGAATGGATGGCGACAATGCCGCCAGAGAGATTGCGAAAGCTGGTGCGCGCAAACCCTGCGGCATTCAGCATGGACTTGAACTGCTCCTGCTTTGGAAACATGCGAATGCTTTCGACCAGATAGCGATAGGGTTGCCCATCACCCGTTACGACTTTTCCGACAGCCGGAATTGCGGTGAACGAAAATGCGTCATAGGCCTTTTGCAAGGCTTCTGAATCCACATGTGAAAATTCAAGGCACAAGAACCGTCCACCCGGCTTCAATACGCGGTATGCCTCGGCCAGCGCCAGATCAATATGCGTGACATTGCGAATTCCAAAAGCAATTGTGTAGGCATCAAAACTCTTGTCGGAAAATGCCAGCTTTTCAGCATTGCCGACTGTGAAGTCGCAGCGCTGCGAAAGCTGCTCCCGCTCGGCGCGGGCCTGTCCTTCGCGCACCATCTCAGGCGAAATGTCAGCGATTGTCACATGGGTGCCTGTCCCGCCCGCCCGCGCAATCCGAAAGGCAATGTCACCAGTGCCGCCAGCCACGTCGAGCACATTGAAGGATTTTGCGTTCCGCGGCGGGTTGAGCAGCGTTGCAAAATCATCCTTCCACAGCCGGTGCAAACCACCTGACATGAGGTCGTTCATCTGGTCATAGCGTTCGGCGGCCTTGGAGAAGACATCGTTCACCAGGCCTTGCTTGTCGGCCTCACGGACCTTGCGAAAGCCAAAAGCCACATCTTTTTCAACAGGTTCAACCATAATTGCCGATCTTAAACCAAACCCCTTAAAAGTTCTATTGCCAGTCTGGCCGCACCAGCCTTATGAGACGGTACCATGCCAGAACTTCCAGAAGTTGAAACCGTTATGCGGGGGTTAACCCCCATACTAGTCGGGCGGCAAATTATCCAAGCCGAAGTTCGAAGATCCGGCCTCCGTTTTCCCTTCCCGCCCAATTTTGCGTCCAATCTGAAGGACAGAAAATTCTTGGGCCTTAGGCGGCGCGCCAAATATATCCTGGCAAGCCTTGATGATGGCAACTGCCTCCTCATCCACCTCGGCATGACCGGCAGGTTTACCGTGCTCACCAAAAGCGCCGAGCCAAACGCGTTGGGCGAATTTTACTACCACGCCGCTGAAACGGGATCAGGTGCTCATGATCACGTTGTGCTGACCTTGGACAATGATACCCGCGTCATCTACACCGACCCGCGCCGCTTTGGCATTATGGATTTGGTTCTTGAAAGTGAAATCGAAACCCACAAGCTTCTCAAAGATATTGGCGTGGAGCCCCTGGGCAACGAGTTCAATGGTGATTACCTGGCCAGGCATTTCAGGAAAAAGTCAGCCCCCTTGAAGGCAGCGCTCCTTGATCAACAAATCATAGCGGGTCTCGGCAACATTTATGTGAGTGAAGTTCTTCACCGGGCTGGCCTGTCACCCAAGCGCGCCGCTAAAACACTGGCAAGCAAACGCACAACTGACGCAAGGCTCGAGTGCATCGCCCGTCACGTCCGCGAAGTTCTGGGTGAGGCCATTCTGGCGGGTGGCTCCACCTTGCAGGATTTTGTCGGCGCTGATGGCAATAAAGGTTCATTTCAGCAAAGATTTGCCGTCTATGACCGTGAAGATGAAAATTGCAACAGGCCCGGTTGCCGTGGCGTCATTCGCCGAATTGTGCAATCTGGCAGGTCAACCTTCTATTGTCCGGCCTGCCAAAAATAGGAAACTGAAATGGCCTTCGAAACCACATTGGCAGGGGGCATGGCCGCCTTTATCGAAAAACGGAAACCGGTCTTCAAAAACCGGTAACTCAGACAGGCCTGACTTCGTTCACTTCCGGAACAAAGTGGCGCAGCAAATTTTCGATGCCGTGTTTGAGCGTGGCCGTGGAGCTTGGGCAACCAGCACATGAGCCCTTCATGTTGAGATAGACGACGCCTTCCTTGAAGCCATGGAAGGTAATGTCGCCGCCGTCCTGCGCCACCGCTGGCCGCACCCGGGTTTCGAGCAGTTCCTTGATGGCGCCAACAATGGCCGTGTCAGACTCATCAAAAAACTCGCCGGTATCAGGCAGGTTTTCGGCTTTTTCGCCGGCCAGCATGGGCGTGTTTGAAAGATAATGGTCCATGATATGGCCCAAAATCGCAGGCTTCAAATGCTGCCATTCGCCCTGGGCTTTGGTGACCGTGATAAAATCCTGGCCCAGAAAAATCCCCGAAACGCCGGAAACCGTAAACAGCTGCTGGGCCAGTGAACACTCAGCCGCCTGGTCAGCGCTGCGGTATTCCCGCGTTGAGCCCGGAAGCACGGGCTTGCCGGGGATGAACTTGAGTGTGGCAGGATTTGGCGTGGCTTCGGTCTGAATAAACATGGTGTGTCCTCTGGATCCTACATATAGGCGCAGATTGGAATCATTTCAAACTATGACTTGCCGCGTGAACATCACAAATTACACGACCAAAAGTTGAATTTAATCCTATGGGCTTCCGGGCCACCGTGGGCAGGAATTGACCCCTGTCAGCTACCCCTTTCCACCCGCCACCCCGGAAACCCGCTGGACGGGGCTCTTAATAAGTTTAAAAGACTATCAAAGGCCTATAATCCGAGACCGGTCAATTACGGGGAAACAACAAACCCGACGATTTTGCGGACTTCCCGCACTATCGGGGCGGCAATCGCCCGTGCGCGGGCCGAACCGTCCGCCAATATCCCCTCGACATAGGTTTTATCTTCTTGCAATCGCTTGGTTTCCTGCCCGATGGGCGCCAGCTTGGCAACCGCCAGCTCCGCCAAGGCATCCTTGAGCTTTGAAAACTGCCCGCCGCCGAACTGGGCCAGCACCTGATCGACCGTTTCCCCCGAAAGCGCCGCATAAATCCCCGTCAGGTTATCCGCTTCTGGCCGACCTTGCAGGCCGGAACTTTCCGACGGCAAGCCATCTGTATCCGTCTTGGCTTTACGGATCTTCTTGGCAATCGTATCCGCATCATCGGTGAGATTGAGGCGCGACAGGTCGGAAGGGTCAGACTTCGACATCTTCTTGGCGCCATCCCTGAGCGACATCACCCGTGTTGCGGGTCCAATGATAAAAGGTTCAGGCTGCGGGAAAAAATCCCCCGTGTGCCCGGCGTCGCGAATGGCATCGGCAAAATCAGTGTTGAACTTGCCCGCAATGTCGCGCGCCAGCTCCAGATGCTGCTTTTGGTCCTCGCCAACGGGCACGTGCGTCGCCCTGTAAGCCAGAATGTCAGCGGCCATCAGATTGGGGTAGACATAAAGCCCCACCGAAGCCTGTTCCTTGTCCTTGCCGGCCTTTTCCTTGAATTGCGTCATCCGGTTCAGCCAGCCCAGGCGGGCCACGCAGTTGAACACCCACGCCAGCTCCGCATGTTCAGGCACCTGGCTTTGGTTGAAAATAATTGAGCGCTTGGGGTCAAGCCCGCAGGCGAGATAGGCCGCAGTAACGTCAAGAATGGCTTTGCGAAGTTCTGTGGGCTCCTGCCAAACGGTGATCGCGTGCAGGTCAACCACGCAGTAAATGCATTCATGGGTTTCCTGCAATTTGATCCAGTTCAACATGGCGCCCAGATAGTTGCCGAGGTGCAAATTACCCGTTGGCTGCATGCCGGAGAAAACCCGGGGCGCAAATTCAGACATGTTGAAGTTCCCTGCCGATTGGAAAAAAAGCCTTATGCCCGCAATTGCAGCGCTTGAAAAGGCTTAGCGTTTGATCACCGCGCGAACCTCCGAAAGCGTCATGGCCCCCGTCAGATGGGCCGCAACGAAGTAGCTCGCAGCACCGCCAATCACGAGAACCAGCAGTGCCCAGAGCGAGGTGAGGAACGTGGCGTCTCCAATGAAGTTTTCTTTCAGGTAGAATGCTCCGAAAAACAACAACCCGCCCATGATCAAGGCCGATAAGACGATGGATGGCAGTTTCTTCTTGATCCGGTCATCAATTTTGTAATGCCCGCGCGCCGCCAGGGTCATGGCCAGCATCACAGCGTTGGCCCAGGCAGCAATTGATGTGGCAATTGCAATGCCCACATGCCCGTACCAGCGCGACAGCACAAGGCTTGCCGCAATATTGATCACAACAGAAATGATCGCGAACCGCATGGGCGTTTTGGTGTCTTCTCGTGCAAAGAAACCGGGTTGGAAAACCTTTGTCATGGCAAAGGCCGGAAGCCCGATCGCAAAGGCCAGCACGGCAGGCGCCACCGAAAGCGTGTCCGCAGTGGTGAAAGCGCCATGCTCAAACGCCGTGCGGAGAATTGGAATGGGGATGGCCATCAGCGCGACAGCCGAGGGGATGGTGAGAAACAGCGAAAGTTCCAATGCCCGGTTCTGGCTGTTCATCGCGGCGGTCTCATTTCCGGCGCGAAGCTTGCGCGAAAGATCAGGCAGCAAAACAACCCCGATGGCCACGCCGATCACTCCAAGCGGCAACTGATAAAGCCGGTCCGCGTAGTAGAGATAGGCCACCGCCCGGTCCAGGCTGGTTGCGATGATGGTGGCGATCAGCAGGTTGATCTGCATGATGCCGCCTGAAACAATGCCGGGAAACGCCAGGCTCAAAACCCGCCGGACGTCAGGTGAAAATCGCGGCATCTTTGGAATGAGCGGCATCCCCGCCCGATGGCAGGCAATCGCCATCAGCAGGAATTGCGCAACCCCTGCAATCGAAACGCCCCAGGCAAAGATGTAGCCCGTTGCAGCCGTATTGCCCGTGTTGAAACCCCACGCGATGACATTGGATCCAATCATCACGATGTTCAGCAGAATGGGGGCCGCCGCCGCCGCCGTGAACCGGTTGAGGCTGTTCAGGACACCAGATTGCAAAGCCGTAAGCGACATGAAGAGCAGATAGGGAAAACAGATCCGCGTGAGGTCAACGGCCAGTTGGAATTTTTCAGGATCAGGCGAAAACCCCGGTGCGATGATAAACATCAGCCACGGCATCGCAATCATCGCCGCAGCTGAGAAAATCAACAGCCATGCCAGCAGCGCCGAGAAAATCTCATTTGCAAAGATGTGCGCCGCCGTGTGCCCCTCGCCTTCAATGCGCCGGGCAAATTGCGGCACAAAGGCCGAATTGAAAGCCCCCTCGGCAAACAGCGCCCGAAACAAATTGGGAAATCTCTGGGCCACAAAGAAGGCTTCCGCAATGGGACCGGTGCCAAGCGTGAAAGCCACAAGCTGATCCCTGACAAACCCCAATAACCGGCTGGCCAGAGTAAATCCGCCAACCGTTGCCGCCGATTTCAGAAGCGACATGCTACCGCGTTTCCCCTGCCACAGTTTCCAACACCTTCATCAATTCTTTCTCTATCTGTTGATGGCGCGCCGGACTCACAATCTTGCCGCCTGTCAAATCAGTAACATAAAACACATCAATGGCCTTTTCACCAAATGTGGTGATGTGGGCTGAAGCTATGTTGAGGCTCAAATGAAACAGGCTGTCGGTCAGATTATAGAGCAGTCCGATGCGGTCCAGGCCATTGACCTCAACAACTGTAAACCGGTTGGAGGATTGATTATCGATAATCACCCGGGGCGCCACCGAAAAAGCCTTGATGCGTGGCCGGTTCCGGCCAGCGTTGGCAACCGCATCTTTCAATCGCAACTGACCCGTGAGCGACTTTCGGATAATCTCCGCCACTCTTTCAGCCCGCCTTTGCTCGTCATCTTCCGTTGAAAATTCCCGTTGAATGAGAATGGTGTCCAAGGCCATGCCATCAGTTGTTGTAAAAATTTGGGCCCCTACGATATTTGCACTTGCCGCAGCACAAGCACCCGTAATGAGGGCCAGCAATCGCGGATGATCGGGCGCATAGATTGTCAACTCGGTGATCGCTGTAAATTCATCCGTATGAATTTCCGTGCAAACGCTTCTGGGTGCGGCGCTTTCGATAAGAGCCTGATGCGCAATTTGCTTTTGCAAGGTCACGTTCAGCCAATAGGCGTCATAATGCCGCGAGACGGCGGCTTTGGCCTGCTCGTCCGTCCAAGCGGGATAATGTGACAGAAACAGGCGCTGAGACTCCGTGACACGTTCCTGGCGTGAGCTGCCGGTATGGCCTCCCGTGAGCACGGGTTCAGCCTCCGCATAAAGGTTCCGCAAGAGTTGTCCTTTCCAGCCATTCCAGACGCCAGGTCCAACGGCTCGAATATCCACAACGGTCAGGATCAGCAAGAGCTTGAGCCGCTCCGGGCTCTGGACGATTTCGGCAAAATCCAAAATCGTTTTGAAATCATTGATGTCGCGCATTTGCGCTGTTTCACTCATCACCAGATGGTGGCGCACGAGCCAGGCGGTTGTTTCGGTTTCCTCACTCGTCAATCCCAGTCGCGGCCCGATCAACCGGGCAATCCGTTCACCCGCAATGGAATGGTCCTCGGTGCGGCCCTTGGCAACATCATGCAGAAGTGTCGCCACGTAAAGCGGGCGTCGGCTTTTCAGCGTTGGAAAAATCACTGCGGCAAGCGGGTGATCTTCCGAAAGATTGCCCTTTTCAATTGCCGCAAGAATGCCAACAGCGCGGATGAGATGCTCATCAACCGTATAGTGGTGATACATGTTGAACTGCATCATGGCGACGATCCGCCCGAACTCCGGAATGAACTTTCCGAGGACACCAGCCTCGTTCATCATCCGCAGCAATGTCTCGGCTGATTCACTGTTGGTCAGCATATGGAGAAACAGGCTGTTGGCTTCAGGATTGTTGCAGACATGCCTGTCAATCAGGGGCAATGACTGCCGAACTGCCTTGAGGGCATCCGGATGAATTTCAGCGCCCTGCACGCTTGCGATTGAAAACAGCCGGATCAGGTTGACCGGGTCATCGCGAAACGCCGCAGGCGTTGCGAGCGCAATGCGGCCGCTTTCAAACTTGAAGTTTTTGTTGTCCAGAACCCGCGCCGTGGCCCGCGACATGAGCCTTCCCATCATGCGGCTCAGAACCGGCACGTCCTTGACTTGCCTTGCCTCAAGACTGGCGCAAAAGATGCGGGTGAGATCGCCCACTTCCTTGGCGATCAGAAAATAATGCTTCATGAAGCGTTCAACGTTTTTGAGGCCCGCATGTGATTGATAGCCCAGCCTCGCGGCCAATTCTGCCTGGCGGTCAAAACTCAGCCGGTCCTCGCCGCGCCCCGCAACGAAATGCAATTGGCAGCGAACCGCCCAGAGGAAGTTCTCGCACTTCTGAAATCGCGCCAGTTCTTCCGGCGTGAAAGCGCCCTTCTCAGAAAGTTCCTCAGGCGAATTGGTGTCGTAGACAAACTTGGCGATCCAGAACAGCGTGTGAAGATCGCGGAGCCCGCCTTTTCCGTCTTTCAAGTCAGGCTCAACCATGTAACGGCTTTCGCCGCTCTTGGCCAGTCTGGCATCCCGTTCCGCCAGTTTGTCGGCCACAAATTTTCGCGCACCCGTCTGCACGATATCGCGGCGAAAGGCCTTCTGCATCTCAACACTCAGCGCCTCGTTGCCGCAAATATACCGCGCCTCCAGGATGGACGTCATGATGGTGTTGTCGGTCTTGGCAAGGCGAATGCATTCCTCAATGCTGCGCGTTGCATGGCCAACTTTCAGGCGCAGATCCCACAGTGTGTACAGGATGAATTCGATGAGCTGTCCGGTTTTCTCATCCTGTTTCCCGCCGAGCAGAAAAAGAAGGTCAATATCCGAGCCGGGAGCCAGCGTACCCCGGCCATAGCCACCCGTGGCAACTATGGCCAAATCCTGCAGCGCTTTCGTGGGTGCGCCTGCGCCAATCTGGTGTTGCAGAAAAGTGTAGAGGGTGCGGATGATCTCATCTTGAACATGGGAAAGATTTTTGGCGCACTGCGTGCCCTTGCCATCGCTCAGCAATCGCCTCTCGGCCTCGGTTCTGCCGCCGCTCAAAAACCCTTTGAGTATGCCCACCAGTTCGGGTCGCAATTTTGCAAGGCTGGGTTCAGGTCCGGCCAGGCATGTCTCGAACGCGGCCCTCAGGGCCTGAACGTCAATCAACCTCTCCGGCTGGTGAATGCTGACAGGCTTCATTACTTGGCCTGCAGCTTGGCTTTGAGCACATAAAGAAATGCCAGCGCGTCGCGCGGCGTCAACTCATCAGGCGCCACGGCGCCCAGCAGTGTTTCAATTTCACTGGGGCCGGAGTTGCGACCGTTTTCCGGATTTGATCGTGCGGCTGAAAACAGCGGGAGGTCGTCTATGAGAGTTTCGCGCTTGATTGCGCGGTCGCTCTTTTCCAGTTGCGCCAGAATAGCGCCTGCCCGTTGGGTGACCGATTGCGGCAGGCCAGCCAGTTTGGCCACCTGGATGCCATAGGAGCGGTCCGCCACGCCTGCCACAACCTCATGCAGAAAAATCACATCACCGTGCCATTCGCGGACCTTCACGGTAGCGTTTGCAAGGCCCGTGAGTTTGGACGCCAATGCCGTCAACTCGTGATAATGTGTTGCAAACAAAGCCCGGCATTGATTGACCTCATGCAGATGTTCGACAGTTGCCCAGGCAATGGAAAGCCCGTCAAAGGTAGCCGTGCCGCGGCCAATTTCATCAAGTATGACGAGTGAATGCTGCGTTGCCTGATTGAGGATGGCAGCTGTTTCCACCATTTCAACCATGAATGTTGAGCGCCCCCGCGCCAGGTCATCGGCTGCCCCCACCCGGCTGAACAGCCTGTCAACGATGCCCATATGTGCGCTTGTGGCAGGCACATAGGAACCCATTTGGGCCAAAATGACGATGAGTGCATTCTGCCGGAGATAGGTCGATTTACCAGCCATGTTAGGCCCCGTGAGGAGCCACAGCCTGTGGGCATCTGCTGAAAGGTCGCAGTCGTTGGCAATGAACGAACTCTCCGCCTTTTTCTGCAGCACGATTTCAACAACCGGATGACGTCCGCCAACAATCTTGAAGGCGCGGGAGCTGTCTATTTTGGGACGCACATATCTTTGCCGGTCAGCCAGCTCACTCAGGGCCGAAGCCACATCAATGGCGGCCAGTGCCGCGGCAATTTTCGAAATGACATCCCTTGCGTTTGTAACATCGGTCACAAACGCGTTGAATGTCTCCAGTTCAATGGCGAGGGCCCGTTCTGCCGCCGAAGCAATTTTCCGCTCCAGCTCAGACAGTTCAAGTGTGGTGAACCGCATGGCATTGGCCACGGTCTGGCGATGGATGAATTCGCCGACAAACTTCTCATCTTGAAGGCTTGCAGCGTTCTGCGATGAAACCTCAATGAAATAGCCGATCATGTTGTTATGGCGGATCTTGAGGTTTTTCACCGCTACCTTTTCCGCATATTGGGCCTGCAGGTCCGCAATGATTTGCCGGGTGTCATCCCGGAGCAGGCGCGCACTGTCCAATTCGGTGCTGTAACCCTTCTTCACAAAGTTTCCATCCCGCGCCAGCAGCGGCAGCTCATCCGCCAGACCCTGCTCAAGGCGGCGCACAACCTGATGCGGAATTTCTGTGATGAGGTTTCTGGCGGCCACAAGATTGGCCGGCAACGGATCGATGGCGCTATCAGCAGTGAGCAAGCCGCTGATCTCGTCAGCGCAATTCAGCCCATCTCGAATGGCAACCAGATCGCGGGGCCCCCCGCGGCCCAGCGTCAAACGACCAAGGGCGCGCTCCAGGTCAGGCATGGCTTTCAGCCGGTGCCGCAGCGTGTTTCGCAAATCAGGAGCGCCGCCAAAAAAATCAATCTCGTCAAGGCGCGCTTCAATGGCGGAAACCCGGTTCAGCGGCTGTCCCAGCCGATTGGCCAATAGCCTGGCGCCCGCAGCAGTTACCGTTGCATCAATAACCGAGAGCAGGCTGCCATCCCTTTCGCCCGAGAGTTTTCGCGTGAGTTCAAGATTTGCCCGCGTTGCCGCATCAATCAGAAGCCCCGTGTGACCATCCAATTTTGTGGGTGCGCGAAGATAGGGCATGTTGCCCACCTGGGTCAGGAGGATATAATCGAGAAGCCCACCCAACCCTGCAAGCTCGGCCCGCGAAAAATTCCCAAAGCCATCCAGTGCGGTCACGCCGAAATATTCGTTCAAGCGTCGTTCAGCTGACGTGCTGTCAAAGCGTGACGCTGCCAGGCTGGTCACGGCCACGCCGCTGGTTTCCAGCACTGTGCCGACGGCAGCCTCCTCCCGCAACGCATCCGCCACAATAATTTCACGGGGCTCAAGCCGCGCCAGTTCCGACGCGAGATTTTTGGCATCCGTCATGGCCACCGAAAATTCACCCGAAGAAATATCAGCCCACGCGAGCGCCATTTCCTGGTTGCCTTTGGTTGCTGCCAGCGCTGCCACATAATTATTGGCGCGCGATTCAAGCAGCGTATCTTCGGTCAAGGTTCCAGGCGTCACCAGCCTCACCACATTCCGGCGGACAACCGATTTGCTGCCCCGTTTTTTGGCCTCAGCGGGGTCTTCCATCTGCTCGCAAACCGCCACCCGGTGCTCCAGCCGGATGAGTTTCTGCAGATATTGATCAGCCGCATGGATGGGAACGCCGCACATCGCGATATCAGCACCCAGATGTTTGCCGCGTTTCGTCAGCGCAATCCCCAGCGCCCTGGAGGCAACTTCCGCATCCTCGAAGAAAAGCTCGTAGAAATCGCCCATGCGGTAAAACAGCAGATATCCGGGGTAGGCGGCCTTGATTTCAAGGAATTGCGCCATCATCGGCGTCGGAGCATGTTCCGGGGGTGCTGTCGTCATATCGTTCATGGCCAGTCTATAACAGATAACGCCATAATACAGACATACCCCCTGTCACTAATTTAGAGGCTTGAGGAATGTAGGCTGCGCCTCTAGTCTAGTGCGTTGAAGTCAGTTTGAGCACAGGTGGTCGATGTCGAGCGATAGGAAAATCAATAAAAGAACCACGATTACCGACGAAGAGGCACTTGAATTTCATAGCCGTGGCAAGCCCGGAAAACTCGAAATCAACCCCACCAAGCCCATGGCAACCCAGCGGGACTTGTCACTCGCCTACAGCCCAGGTGTTGCCGTGCCAGTGCGCGCCATCGCTGAAAACCCCGATGCAGCCTATGACTATACGGCCAAGGGAAATCTGGTGGCCGTCATTACCAATGGCACCGCCATCCTGGGCCTTGGCGACCTTGGCGCCCTGGCCGCAAAGCCGGTGATGGAAGGAAAGGCCGTCCTCTTCAAACGCTTTGCCGATGTGGATTCCATTGATCTCGAAGTTGACACCCGGGACGTCGACGAATTCATTGGCGCTGTCCGCTATCTCGGGCCCTCGTTTGGCGGCATCAATCTGGAAGATATCAAGGCGCCGGAATGCTTCATGATTGAGCAACGTCTCCGCGAGCTCATGGATATTCCGGTCTTCCATGATGACCAGCACGGCACTGCCATCATAGCCGCCGCTGGCCTCATCAATGCGCTCCACATCACCAAGCGCGACCTCAAGAAATTCAAGCTCGTTTGCAATGGCGCTGGTGCAGCAGCCATTGCC
Organism: Rhodobiaceae bacterium; assembly: GCA_031409595.1. Taxonomy (GTDB): domain Bacteria; phylum Pseudomonadota; class Alphaproteobacteria; order Rhizobiales; family Aestuariivirgaceae; genus Aestuariivirga. Next base: position 6,221 of record JANNXN010000196.1, on the reverse strand, counting down.
TGCATCGAACTGATAAAATCCATGGGCGTGCCAACTGAAAATATCATTCTCGCGGACTCGAAGGGCGTGGTCTTCCAGGGCCGCACCGAAGGCATGAACCAGTGGAAGTCCGCCCACGCCACGCCAACCAAGGCCCGCAGCCTGGCTGATGCAATGCAAGGCGCCGATGTCTTCTTCGGTCTTTCGGTTGCGGGAGCCTTGACGCCAGCCATGGTGAAAAGCATGGCGAAAAACCCGATCATATTTGCCATGGCAAATCCCGACCCTGAAATTCTGCCGGAAGAAGTGGCAAAAATCAGATCGGACGCGATCATGGCAACGGGCCGCTCGGACTATCCAAACCAGGTCAACAACGTGCTGGGGTTCCCTTATATTTTCAGGGGCGCACTCGATGTGCGTGCCCGCACAATCAACGAAGAAATGAAGATCGCGGCAGCCCACGCCCTGGCGAGCCTGGCGCGCGAGGATGTGCCCGATGAGGTAGCGGCTGCCTATCATGGCTCGCGTCTGACGTTTGGGCCGGAATACCTGATCCCGGTTCCCTTCGATCCCCGGTTGATTTCGACAATTCCGGTGGCCGTGGCAAAGGCCGCCATGGAAAGTGGCGTGGCGCGCAAACACCTGGCAGACCTGACCGAATACGCAGCCCAGCTTTCCGCCAGGCTTGATCCGATTGCCGGAACCTTGCAGGCCGTTTTTGACCAGGTGCGGTCAAAGCCGAAGCGGGTGGTTTTTGCAGAAGGCGAAGAGGACCGCATGATCCGCGCCGCCAACAGTTTTGCCACCGCAGGACTGGGCAAGGCCATTCTCATTGGCCGTGAAACCGAAATCGCCAACACCCTGAATGCCAGCGGCCTCGAACTCCACGAGGAGGTGGAAATTCTCAACGCCCGCATCACCGACCGCAACGTTGATTACGCCAATTTCCTCTATGAGCGGCTGCAGCGCAATGGTTTCCTGTTTCGCGATTGCCAGCGTTTCGTCAATCAGGACCGCAACGTATTTGCCGCTTGCATGGTTGCATTGGGCGATGCGGATGCCCTGGTGACCGGCCTCACGCGCAACTTCTCAGTGGCCCTCGACAACGTGCGCCGCGCCGTCGACAACCGTCCCGGCCACCGGCCCATTGGCGTTTCGATGGCCCTGGTTCGCGGGCGCACCGTGTTCATTGCGGATACGTCAATTCACGAACTGCCCACCGCTGATGAACTCGCCGACATCGCCCAGGAAGCAGCCGGCGTGGCGCGCCGCTTTGGCTATGAACCCCGTGTCGCATTCCTCTCCTACTCCACCTTTGGCTATCCCCGGGGCGAACGCGCCGAATATGTCAGAAACGCTGTGGGCATTCTCGACAAACGCCACGTTGATTTCGAGTATGACGGTGAAATGGCAGCCGATGTGGCGTTGTCGAAGGATGCCATGGCGCAATATCCCTTCTGCCGGTTGACAGCGCCAGCCAACGTGCTGGTTATGCCGGCAGCCCATTCCGCATCCATTTCAACCAAGATGCTGCAGCAGCTGGGCGGCATAACGGTTGTGGGACCGCTGCTCACCGGCCTCGCAAAACCCGTCCAGATTGCATCCATGTCGGCCACGACCACGGATATCGTCAACCTCGCAGCAATCGCAGCCTTCGATATCAACCGGTGATGGTGTCTTCAGGTTTGCCGAAATGCGTGAAGTAACGCGGGTTGATGCTGGAAACCGGCAGAATGATCAGCACATCGATCGTGTTAAACTGGTGGTCAATCACAGCGCCATCGCCGATGTAACATCCCAGGCGAAGATATCCCTTGATCAGCGGCGGTAGCAATTTCAGCGCCGTTTTGGCATCGAGTGAATTTGCTGCTGGTGATTTCATTTCGACAAAGCGCTCAGGCAGCGCCCTTACGGTCCACTCGGGCGGCGGCGCACAATTGCGGGCCAGAAAATCCAGCGTTGCAGCATGTTGACCGACATCAACACCTTCGAGGCTTGCACATCCCAGCATGACATCCAGGCCATGGTGCCGGACATAATTCCAGATGCCCTGCCACAAAAGTTCCACCACGGGCTTGATCCGAAATTCCCTGAGGACACATGACCTGCCAAGTTCAAGGAAGTTCAAATCCGGCTTGGCGGCCAGAAGCGGCGCGATATTGAATTCGCTCTGGGTGTAAAACCCTCCGTTTTTCTCGGCCACCGCCTGCCGCAAAAGCCGGTAGGTTCCCACCATGACGCCGTCATGGACTGCAAACTGGTCATCTCTGCGAATGGCGGCCTGATCGACCACAATGAGATGATCACAAATGTCATCAAACCGATCAGCGTCAGCCTGCGATTTCAAAGCGTCAGGCGAGGGCGTGGCGTTGAGCTCTTCGTAAAACACCTTATACCGCAATTTCTGCGCTATCGCGACTTCGGCGCTGGATTGGGTCAACCGCACGCAAAGTTTGCCGCGAGTTCCCAAGAAATTCAATGCAGGCGGCGGATAATTCACAAGATCGGGCTCCCAAGTATTCCCCTATCTTGCCATAAACACGGCAGATGTGAAAGTTTGGCAACAATCGCTAGGCGGCAACTCTGAGCTTCAGCAGCTTGGCCATGGCTTCTTCCAGATCATGCCGGTCAAATGGTTTGGACAGGTGTCCGTCCATGCCAGCAGCCATGCATTCATGATAATGTTCACGCCGCGAGTTCGCGGTCAGCGCCAGTATGGGCAGCCTGCGCTGTGGCTTCCGCAAGAGTTCCTGGGCCCGAACCCTTTTCGTTGTTTCGAGCCCATCCAGATCTGGCATCTCCACATCCATGAGCGCCAGGTCGAATTTCTTCTTGCCCTCAAGTGATTTGAGAAACTGGCGGCCTGATGTCACATGATGAACGCTGTGCCCGGCTTTTTCCAAAATCTTCCTGGCGAGCACCGCGTTGATGGGATTGTCTTCAGCCAGAATGATCTGCAGCCCTCGTGGCGGGCCAGAGTTGTTCATGATTTTGCGCAAGTCGCGCACTGCGGCCTGGATCAGGGGAGAGTCTTGCAGCGCCAGTTGATTGACAATCGTCGCATGCCTGAAGGGCTTGAGCAGATATCCGGCAAACGGACGCTCCAGAAAGTCCTGCAAATTCCGCCGCTGTTCGGATTGCATCACGACCCAAACGTGCTTTGCAAGACGCCTCGATTTTTTTGTCCTCTTGGCCCAGGTCCTGAGTTCTCCGGTAAAACAGGAATCACAAATAAGGACCGGGCCGTGGCGCAGCACCTTTGCCGACAGCGCTTGCCTCACGTGAATGGCATTCGACAATACAACTACCGTGGCGCCAAGTTCTTCAAGAGCAGCCCTCAGATGGTCGCGGGTGGGCCCAGCCAGCATTGCCAATTCATAGGTCCGCCCGCCCATCAATGTGGAATCCGGGGTCTCGTCGATCTTGTCATGGCAGGGCAGTGTGACTGTGAATACCGAGCCCTGACCGGGCTTGCTCGAAACGGAGATGCTGCCACCCATGCCATCTGTTATTTTCTTGGCGATTGATAAACCAAGTCCGGTGCCGCCAAATCGCCTCGCCGTTGCGCTGCTTGCTTGCGCGTATTCCTGGAATATCCGGGCTACTTCTTTTGCAGATATGCCAATGCCGGTATCTTTGATCTTGAAGGCCAGCATCCGATGTGTGGCATCGTAATCAACCTCAAGCGCCACGCCTCCGCTTTCGGTGAATTTGATGGCATTGCCGCATAAGTTAAACAATATCTGCCTCAGCCTGAACTCATCGCTGGTGAATGTTGTGGGAACCCTGGCCATAATCCGGGAAGAGATTTCAATGCCCTTCGCATGGGCCCGCGGCGCCAGGAGCTCAGTAACCCCTTCTGTCAACGCCCGGAGATCGAAAGGCTTGTGCTCGAAATCCAGCTGCCCTGATTCAATTTTGGATGTGTCGAGAATTTCATCAATGATGGATAGCAGCGTTCTGCCCGAAGCGTCAGCCACCTGTGCATAGCTCTCTTGCTCGGCAGTGAGCCCGGATTCGCGCAATAGGCCCAACATGCCCAACACGCCATTCATCGGAGTGCGAATTTCATGGCTCATTGTTGCAAGAAATCTGGTCTTGGCCCGGTTCGAGGTTTCTGCCTGTTCTCTCGCCTGCTGCAGGTCGGCGATGGTTTTCATGAGTGCCGACAGTTTGCGTTTGGTCTGGTTTTGCCTGATCATGGTCCAAATCAATATCAGGCCAGACAACATTAGAAAGACATCAACGTGAAAATGTGAATTTGAGTGAATTAATGCGGCGTAATTCTCGGTGAAAAAATAAACAGCCAAGAAAATCCATGATCCTGCAGTAATCCACACAATGAGCCTTTGGATTCGAGACTGCGCGCTAAACTGGAGCCGACGCAATTCCTCGACAAACGATCTTTCACGGTCATCGAATTTGACGATCTCTCTGGCTCTTTGCGGCCCGGATTTTTTCATGCGCCGACAGTGGCAGAATTTTATTGAGCGACATTGTAGAAGCCTCGAACATTTTTATTTTAGTGAACAGGGAGTTAATATTAACTGATCCGTAACAAATTAATAAGTCCTGCCCCTAGACCCAGGACAGTCCTACTTAAGGACGGCGCTGCAATGCAGCTATCGTACTTGAACACTCGATGTGATTGACGCTATGACTTCCGATGCCATCATGAATTGCGGGTCGCGGTTCTTTATGCCGTGGCGGCGGGCAATCCATTTGAAGTCGGTATAGGCGGTCCAGACCTGGCCGCTGGCATCCTCAAACACCAGTAGGCGCACGGGCCAGTCGAGCCCGGATTCGGGTTTGGCAGACAGAAACTGGGTGCCCAACGGTGGATTGCCGAATACGATCAGTGTTGAAGGTTTTATGTCCACGCCTGCGTCTTTTGCCAATTTGGCCTGGTCGATGACATTGAACAGTTTGATGCCCTTGGTTTCAACATCCTTGGTGATGCGGTCAATTGTTTCCTGCATGGAATAGGCGCTCTTGGCTTTGACGACACCATCTTCGTGGGCCGCGGCTTCCTGCGAAATGGGTGCTGCCAGTGCGGTGGCGGCAAGTGCTGCCAGGGCGAAGCTGAAATTTCTTCTGATCATGTCTGTCTCCTGTCATTGTACATCAGAGGGCGCGACGTGATGCCCCGCAGAGGGCAAACACAGGGCATCACGCGCGCAGTTCCCGGCGGAAGTGAGGGGGCAAGTCCGGCCGGGTGGGGGTTACATCATGTCGGGATCCTTCATTGCGGTCTTGAAAATATCAGCCGAGATCAGCTCAACAGGTTCTGTTCCGGTGTTTTTCCACCAGTGTGCAAAGCCCTGGCCAAATTCCATCGCAACTTCGCCTGCCTTGTGCACGATCGGCACTGTGCAGTTGGCGCGATATTCTTCGATGGTGCCAGAGAGGATGTAAATATTGGCAGGACGTTCGCTGTGTTCATGCCAGGGAACTACGCCACCTGGCGCAATGACGAGCTTGCGCATGCGCAGTAGCTGACCAGCGAAATCACCACCCTTGGGTGCAAGATCAATCGAGGCAATGACCGTATCGGTTACGCCAACCGGCATGGTCTCGCCAGAGGTAACGGAACCGTCCTTCATTTTGCCGGCAGGGCATTCACCCGCTGACGCAAAGCTGGCGAACGCGACAAGTGCGAGGGCGCTGATGCCAGCTCCGCCAAAAATTCTATCAAGTTGCAAATGTTTCAACATTTCTAAATCTCCTGAATTGAGCCGAGCATTTTGATGACTGGGATGCGCTGGCTTCTGACCCAATGTCACAGATTTCCAACCAGAACTGAAATGCCGTGTGCCTCTGAAATCGATAGTTCTGGCGCATTGAACGGTTGCGGCAACAAAAAAGGACCGTGCCGCAAGGCATGGTCCGTTGAAAAAATGCGTGTTGCGTGTATTCAGGAGTCGAGGCCTGCGACCTGCTTGGGGAAATCCTGCCAGGCTTCGCCAGTGGCAATCACACACGTGAGACCTGCAGTAGATGTTGTGGTCAACGTCCAGGTTCCGCCGCCCGATACAAAGAGCTCGACTACTGTGAGTTGCCCAGACAGCCCGAGTGCCTGGCGATTTTCCTGAAAGCGTTTATCGAGCGCTTCAGCGATTTTGTCATGCGGGCCACATTGTGGCGCTGCCTTGGTGCTTACAAACAGGACTGGAAGCGAGAGGGCAGCTATGCCGAGTGTAATAATCTTTTTCATCTGCGTATCACCTTTCATCGCCGCCCTT
>JANNXN010000195.1:0-2894 GCA_031409595.1 Rhodobiaceae bacterium | reverse complement strand
CGCCATTCCCGCAGTCCAGGACGATCCGGAAACCGGGGCCCTTGAAAGTTCTGAGCTTCATGCCAAATGGCACGGCGTTGGGCGGTTGCGCTATGCGGTGACGCCGCGCTTTGCCGTTACCTCAAGCGAGGCGCAACTTCGGATGGCGGGTGAGCTGCTGTCGGCGCTCGCCGGCTCTCTCATGCAAACACATATATCAGAAAGCCCCGGCGAGATGGCGCTGGTCAGCCAGCTGTTTCCAAATGCCAGGGATTACACGGATGTCTACGACACCTATGGCCTGCTCGGCGCCCGCAGTTTATTTGCCCATGGCATCCATCTTTCGGAGCGCGAGTGCGCAAGGCTTGCGGAATCGGGTTCAACTGTCGTTCATTGCCCCACCTCAAATACATTTCTGGGCTCGGGCCTCATGTCGATGAAGCATCTGCGCCGCCAGGACCGGCCGGTGCATGTGGGCATCGCCACGGATGTGGGTGGCGGCACAAGCTATTCAATGCTGGCCACGCTGGGGGAAGCCTACAAGGTGCAAATGCTGGCGGGCTATAAACCAACTGCCTTTGAACTCTTTCACATGGCGACACAGGGCAATGCCGAGCGCCTGGGGATGGGCGATCAAGTGGGGTCGATTGAAACCGGCAAGATGGCAGATATCGTCGTGCTCGACCCCTGCGCTACGCCAGTTCTGGCGAGCCGACAGGAAGTTTCACAGTCTCTGGAGGACGTCTTGTTTTCACTTGCCATCCTCGGCGATGACCGCGCCATTCGGGCAACATATGTTGCAGGCCGCAAAGTGCATGATCGGAATAGTTCGGCGGATGGGAGTTGGGCAAGATGACACTTCGATGCGCGTTGACGTTTGATTTTGATGCCATGTCACTTTGGATCGGTTCTTACCAGAGCCGCAATCCATCAATGATTTCGCGCGGCGAGTTTGGCGCGGTGGCGGTTCCGCGCATTCTCGATCTGTTGAAAAAACATGGGCTGGCGGCCAGTTTTTTCATTCCGGGCCATACGGCGCTGGCCTATCCTGATCTTGTCCGGCGCATTCACGGGGAAGGCCATGAAATCGGGCACCATGGTTGGGTTCATGAAAACCCGGTCGACTTCGATGAAGCAGGCGAGCGCGCCAATATTGACCGGGGGCTTGAGGCCTTGGCCAAGGCGGCAAATGTAACCCCCAAGGGCTATCGCTCGCCCGCCTAGGATTTTTCCGAGCGCACTTTGGGGATATTGCGCGACTATGGCGTCATCTATGACTGAAGCCTGATGGGATCGGATTTCACCGCCTACTACGCGCGCACGGGTGATCAGTTTGACAAGACTTCGGCCTATCGTTTTGGCCCCAATGTTGATCTCGTTGAACTGCCAGTCAGCGGGGTTCTCGACGACTTTCCGCATTTCGAGCACACCCATGACACTACGGGGCTTTCAGCCCCCGGCAAGGTTCAGGAAATCTGGATCGACGAGTTTGAATATGCGCGCCGGAATGTTGCGGGCGGACTGCATAGCCTCACCATGCATCCGCAGGTGATTGGCCGCGGCCACCGCCTGATGATGCTCGAGCGCCTGATCGATTTTATCAAGAGCCACGGTGAAGTGCGGTTCAACACCATGCTGGACTATGCAACAGCCTGGCGCACCGCCAATCCGCTGTCCCAATGGCTGAATTCCGGCGCGCCGCAAGCGCAATCGGCCTGCGGTCGGGAATGAAGAAATTTGCTCCAGCCGACCAACCCTCCAACCAAACCCTCGTCCCACAATGCCGCCTCGATCCAAGGCAGAACGAATTCATCCGACAAAGGGCCCTTGCATGATTGGAATCTCATCCTCGCTCCACCCACCGCGTCGATTTTTTCGTGCTTCCAAATTGGTCATTTTGTCATGATTTTTGGTGCTATTTGGGCACCAGTTTCATCGTGGTAGGTGACTATACAATGGCCTCAAACGTCTGATTTAACGTTATTTTCCCATTTTAGGAATTATTTCATATGAAACATTGAAACGCAAACAAAATTCCTGCCACAATTGCTCTTTTTCCCGTTTATTGCGCCACTCCACCGAAGGCGGCGGCGTTACAATTGGCAGGCGGGAGCTCAGCAATCAGAACCGTGAAGCCTTCGGCATCAGGACCAATCGCGTGGATGGATATTTCCGCCGCAGTCATCTTCCCGGCAGTTCATGCTTGGACCCAAACCTCAACAGGGTTAGCATGCGAGTTCGGGCATAACGGGAAGCAGATCACCGGCATTATCTTGAGTTTACCCCATGCGCTACATCATCAGATTCATTTGCCGACTTTTCATTGGAGAGCGAACGCGGCAACCGTCCCAGCGTTATCAGGCCGATCTGATTATCAGCAGCGAAAACACATATAAGAGGCAGGCGCTCAGTGAGTCTGATGTCAAAGAGCTTGTTGAGGGATTCCCGCAAGCCAAAGTTACATGGGTAATTGACGGCGATACCGCGGAAGTTTCCATAGGATGGAGTAAACTGAGAATTCGGCTCGATTCAATCGATTGCCCTGAGGGCGGCCAGCAATGGGGCGACACTGCCACATACGGCCTCATCAAGTTGATTGGCGGGCGAAGTGTGCATCTCGAAGTGCATGGGCTGGACCCCCATGGCAGAACACTGGCGACAATTTATGTGAGGCATGCGAACGGGGTGGAATGGATAAACGTAAACGAGCGGATGGTAATGCTCGGCCACGCATGGGTAATGCGCAAGTTCTACGACCATTTAACGCTCGACAGGCGGGAAAAACTGAACCGGCTGGAGAACTGGGCCAGATCAAGGAAGGTTGGATTGTGGCGCGGGCAAAACCCCATACCGCCGTGGCGATGGAGAAGTGCGGAATCTAAAAATTCGAATACGATCAAAAGGTAATTTGGCTG
>JANNXN010000194.1:0-48320 GCA_031409595.1 Rhodobiaceae bacterium | reverse complement strand
CGAATAGGTCGCGTCACGCTTGACGAGCCGTGCGTTTGGGGTTCGGCGGCGAACCGAAGCTGGCAGTTTCATGGATGGCACCTGCAGGCTGATTAGGCGTTGACACCAACCGACTGGGTCTTCAGCCGAATGAGGTAGGTATCCACATCCGCCTGGGACCAGCGCAGGGACTTGCCAATCCGCAAAGGGGGCAATTCCCAAGTGCCATCGCTGAGTTTGTTGCGAATGGTCTTGGCCGGAATTTTCAGGATTCCGGCGAGGTCGTTAATATCGATAAGATTGTCGGCCATCATATAAACTCCAGAACAAATCAAGAAAAATGTACAGTTTTGGCCGTACAACTCCTGCCATTACCTGCTATGTAACGCAGAATCATGTTGTAGCGCAATGGCAATACGTGTATTGTCGGGATATATCAGGATGAATTTGAACATGTCCCCAGAAAAATCAACACGCACCAAGACTTTGACTTTGTCCTTAAGGCTTGATCCCAAGACACGCTTTATGCTCGAATTTATGGCCAAGCTGAAGCGTCAGAGCATTACGACAGTTGTGGAAGAAGCCATCCAGCAAGCAGGAAATCGAACTCGAACGGACTCGTTTGGTGACGACGGAAAGTCGTGGAAAAGTTTTTGGCATGTAAGCGAAGGGCTCAGGGCCATCCACATGCTAGCTGACGGTGATCTTCCATCCAGTTTTGGAGACGACGAGGCGAGAGAATTTATCCGATGGCATATCGAGTTCTTCAGCGATACAAACAGACTTGAAGACCCTTCCGAGATGAATGTCGAAGTGCTTTGGCCGAACATCGAAACGTATCTTCAAATCTGGCGTGAATCTAGAAAGTCGGACCCCTGGGGGGCGGGCTACAAAATGGTGCAGCACCTTGAGGCAGCGAATCTTCGACCGCCCAATTGGCCAAGGCAGGAAAAAACGCCACCAAAACCGATAAAGAATAGTTTTGCGCGCGATCTTGATGACGAGGTTCCGTTCTAGGAGAGAAACATGCCGCAGAAACCATCGCTTGACGCTAATGCCCTGCGCAAATTGGAATCCGGTGCATGGATTTGGGTTGGCGGGATCGGTTACAGACACAATCGAAATGATGATGGCGGGGCCTGGTACATCAAATATCGCGCACCAATGCCGGGACACTACGGGAAGGACGTTTTAGCGCCAACACGGCAAGTCAAGGAACGTCTCCCCAATTGCCGCAACCGCTCAATGGCGGAAGGCGTGCTGATGGCGCGCAAGGCGGCAATCTTTGAAGGCAGTTATCAGCGCAAGCGGAAGGTTGAAACGACGACCATCAAATACCTTGCGCCAAAGTTCCTGGAGTCCAAGCGGCATCTGCGGACTGTCAAGAAATATCGCCAGCAACTTGATCAGCATATTATTCCACATTTCGGCAGCAGGCCGATTGAAGCGATCACGGGGCAAGACTGCCATTCCTATTACAACAAGAGGCTCGACACATCTGCAGCAATCTCGACTGTAAACGGTGAACTTGCCTGCCTCAAATCATTGTTCTCAGAAGCCATCCGCGCCGGTTTGATTGCAATCAATCCTGTCAAAGGTCTCAAGCTTCTGAATCCGAACAACGCCCGCGACCGTATTTTGTCCAACGAAGAAACAGCACGGCTCTTTCTGGCAGCAGAAAGCATTGGAGACTTTGTTCGCCCACTGTTTCACATGCTTTTCCACACAGGCATGCGGCTGGGCGAGGCGCTGGCACTTGAGTGGGCGGATGTTGAATTTCAACACCAACGAATTGTTGTCAGATATTCAAAATCTGGCGAGGGAAGGAGGATACCTCTTCGCCCGGCACTTGCCGATGAACTCATTGCCTGGAAACCACACGCCCGCCAAAGCCGCTGGGTCTTCCCAGCGCGTTACGACGTTGCTGAGCCTATGCAAAGCATACGCAAGGGCTGGTTGCGCCTCTGCGCCAAAGCCAATGTCAGTATTCTTCGGCCCCATGATCTCCGCCACAACTTCACCAGTCAGCTTCAGGCCGCTGGCGTTTCTGACTCGATTATCATGAGCATCACCGGCCACAAGACACACGTGATGCTGCACCGCTATTCGCATGCCAATGATGAGCACAAGCGCAAGGCGCTAGAGGCGCTCCTTGATCATCAGGCTGCGGTATCGGGCGCTGTAGTAAGCATTCGTAGAGCCAAAACAAAACTGTAGAGATCATTCAATCGCCTTTGCCTCCAAGTTGATACCGGTGGGCCTTGAAGCACGACAGCGGTTTCACTGGAGCGCACCGCGGGCAGCAGCGATGTGCCTCACATCTTCGATCTTGTCCCGGTGTGAAATCAGCAATCCCTCTGGCGTGTCGACGACGATGATGTTTTCCAAACCTACCACAGCAACGGGTCGCGTACCGCCATGCACATAGCAGTTAGACGACTGGTGGAACAGGGTGTTGGCGCTGCCCGCATTACCGTTGGTGTCGCGTTCGGAGAGGTCCGCCACAGCGGCCCATGATCCAATGTCGCGCCATCCGAAATGACCGGGGACAACCGCAATGTTTCGCGTTTTTTCCATCACCGCTACGTCGAAGGAGCTGTTCGGAATTCTTGAAAAACTGTCGCTCTCGAGATTGACACAAGGCGCACCTTGGCGCTCCAGCGCTGGCGAGTTGGCCATACAAAATTCCGCAGCATCAACAGTCGAGGGGCAGTGCGTTTTCATCTCCTGCAACAATATTCCCGATTTAAAGCAGAACATGCCGGAGTTCCATAGGTGATGGCCTGAGCGGAAGAATTCCTCGGCTTTTCCCTGGGGTGGTTTTTCAATAAAGCGGATCGGCTCTGCGCTCACATCGATATAGCCATAGCCCGTATGCGCCGACGTGGGCTCAATGCCAAAAATGGCCAGTTTGCCTTGCTCGGCTTTCGAAATCGCCTGCGCGACCGCGTCCGCGAAGGCTTGCTGATGATCAATTAAATGATCCGCCGGCAACACCAGCATCACAGCATCCTCACCATAGGCCCGAACACAATGAAGTGCTGCTACGGCCACTGCAGCTGCTGTATTCCGCCCAACCGGTTCTAAAATGAACGGTATTCTTAGACACTTGGTATTTATGTCCTGATATTCGGCCTGCATGCGCGCGTATAACTCATGGCCCGTTACTGTCAGTATTTCAGACACACCCGGCAAAGCCGCCGCCCGTTTGAAGGTCTGCTGCAGCAGACTTCCACCATTGCCAATCCGCATAAAAGGTTTCGGTTCGCCGACCCGCGATACTGGCCAGAGCCTGGCCCCCACACCTCCACTGATGATCGTTGGGATTAGCTGCATCAGCCTACTCCGAAGTTGGCGCTGGGAGGAGTTTGTGAACGCGTGGCAAAGCTGTGCATCCGAATCTCAAGCATAGGCATTTGCCGGCACAAGCTCAACCCGACCATCGAGAACACGATAAAGGCGCTTGGCGATGCGCGTCCATGCCGGTCGATGGGTTATGGCGATAATCGTGAACTTGCCTGAGAGTTGCATGATATTGTCGCAGATTTCGGCTTCAGTTGCATCATCAAGAGCGCTGGTTACCTCATCCAGCAGTAGCAGTTTTGGCTTTAACACTAAGGCACGGGCCAACGAAATGCGCTGCCGCTGGCCGCCTGATAGTTTTGCTCCCATTGTGCCGATATCAGTATGGATTCCGCTGGGCAATGCCTCCACAAACCCCAATGCACCTGCCAGTCGCAAGGCTTCAATCACTTGATCTGTCGATATTGACATGTCTCCCAGCGAAATATTGTCAAACACCGTTCCCCTCAACAATGTGAGTTCCTGCGGTACATATCCAATTTTTTGCCGCCATTTCGACAATTGAACGTCTGGCATCAAAATATTGTCAATAATTATTTGACCGCTGACTGGCAGGTAAAAACCAATAATCAAATCAACGATGGTTGTCTTGCCTGCGCCGGACGGTCCGATGAGCACCGTAATGCTGCCCGCTGGGCATTCGAGGTTTATGTTTCTGAGTATGCTTTTGTCGCCATAAGAGAAACAGACGTTCTCAAACTTTATGGATTGGCTCAATTGGGGATCAGCAGCGCCAAAATCTTTCTCAAGCTGATGGTCTGCAGCTGCTATTGTATTCATCAAACTGAAGTAGGCAGCTGCAGCCACGGTTGCGCCCTGCAGGTGAAGCTGAATGCGCTTTATCACATCTACGACTTGATAGAAGATTATGCCAACAACAAGCATTTCAGATAGGGGCGTCTGCAACAGAACGACCCCAACATATACCCCCGCGATAACCATAATCGCACTAAGTATGTCCTGACCATGATAAATTGCGTGACGGCTCACGACCATGAGAATCAAGGCAAGGCGTAGCTGGCGGATACTTGTGGCAAAAGATTTCAAGAAGTAAGTTTGCCGCGCCATCGACTTTAGCGGTTTCATGTTGCTGAGAACATCCTGGATGCCGGAACTTAGGTCATTGGATGTTTCCCACTGCCGTCTGCTGCTTTCTTCCGCTAGCTTAAGAATATAATAGAGAGGAAAAGCCAACGACAACGCTGCTATGAGGCAGAATATGACAAGCTGACCGGATACCAGGAAGGCGGTGAACAAAAGGCCAATACCCGATACTGAAGTGATGATCAACTGGGCGGCGGAATAATAGGCATCACCAGCGATGGCTGATTGCGCCGAAATCATTGTCGATACCTCACCTGGACGGTGATCGACGAAATAAGCCCAGCGGGCGTTCATCATGGAAGCCAACAATATCGATCGCAACTTCGTCGTCACATCGGCAACTGAAATGGCGACGTACCTCATTGCAAGAAATGCAATGAGTGACTTTGTTACGAGGGCAACACCCACGAATAGCAACAGATTTGAGAAGCTGGGCTGCAATCCTAGGAGTGCAAACAATCCTGTAACCAACTTACTGAAAAATGAATCCGCTCCACCATCGTTCGCGCTCAGTTGTGCTGCAACTGGAACAAGCGCACCCATGCTGATCATTTCTGATAGGCTTGCAAACAACATGCATGCGGCAACAGACAATGGCCTTGCACCCGGCGCGTTCCAAAATATTGAAAAAATACGCTTCATTTAGTGCTTTCTAGCGAATCTTGGGGGATTGCCAGTGGCGGCTATCATCGATTTGCGCAATGGCGAGGCGGGCCCAGCAGCATGTGTCGCGTGTTTGGAACCTGCAGACATTGCTTCTTCAGCAGCGGCGCTGCTCCTCAAGATAGATTGTCCTCTGTCTTCTTGGCCGTGGAGGATACTTCTGGTTCCGTCTTCCGTAAATGCCTGGCATCTGTGGTTTTTCCTTTGGCTTCCAAAAATTCCTCGACTGTAAAATACACGATCATCAAAAAACCCCCTGCAAAATAGATGTAGGTTGGAACGATTGCATACAGCCCGATTTTTATTCCATAGATCGCCAAGCCGGAAAATAACACCGCAAGGCCCAGCTCCACGACAAACAAGGGCGATGAAAATGTCCCTAGATAGGCGTGCGTTCCCTTTGCTGCGTTGCCGCGTGCGGAGATGTTCAGTTTGGGGGTTCGGATGAATGGCGTAGCATGGCCCAAAAACCCTCGTATCACCGCAAGCCCATTGTGGACGCTGAGGCCGCTCGTGATCAGCATGAACAAGTTTGCCCTCGCCAGTATTGCCACGGTTCCCGTTGCCGAGGATTTCAAGTTCCCATGCTTGTGCGCAATCCAGTAGGTGAACAGGATAGAAATAAACGCAACAAGCAGCAGTGCGTTGATTGGCATGTACTTTATTTGCGCCTGCTCTCCAAGAGCAAATGGGAACGCGGCCGCTGACAGCCCCCACAAGACAAGTACAGGAAATATCACGCAGTTGAGCATGTGAAATGAACCAATGAATTTGGTGGCCAGCGGAAAACCTGATCTCCATAGGTTTGCGAGGTTCTTTCTTGCTGTTTCAGCAGCCCCCTTTGTCCAGCGGAACTGTTGCGTGCGTATCGCGCTCATTTCGCCAGGCAACTCCGAAGGAGTCGCAATACTTTCAATGAACAGGAAACGCCAACCCAACAGTTGAGTGCGGAAACTCAAGTCGAGATCCTCCGTGAGGCAATCATTGTGCCAGCCGCCAGCCTGATCAATTGCCTTGCGCCGCCAGATGCCGGCAGTTCCGTTAAAATTAAGGAAGCTGTGTGTCGCCTGGCGACCGCCCTGTTCCACAGAAAAATGCGCGTCAATACCAAAGGACAGGAGCTTTGTAAGCAGCGAAGCCTCAGCGTTGATGTGTTCCCACCTTGTTTGGACCATGCCGACAGACGGGTCGGCGAAATACCCAATGACTTCCTTTAGAAATGTTGGTTGCGGAACGAAATCGGCGTCGAATATGGCCACAAACTCACTGTCGTCCATGGCAAGTCCTGCTTGCAGGGCCCCAGCCTTGAATCCTGTTCGGACGACACGATGTATGTGGTGGAATTTTATGCCTTTTTTCCCCCAGCCAGATACAATTTCTGCGGCAATCTGACGGGTTTCGTCAGTTGAATCGTCGAGCAGCTGCACGGTCAGAAGTTTGGCTGGGTAGTCCAGCTTTGCAACTGCATTGAGAAGCCGTTCAATGACATATCGCTCATTGAAGACTGGAAGCTGCAAGAGCAGACGGGGCAGTTCGCCTTGCCATTGATGGTGAAGGGGCACATCCCGTGCGCGGAGTTTGCTTCGCCTATAGTTCAGTGCGAGCCAAGCCTGTGAGAGAGCAAAGAGCGCGATCACAGATGTTGAAATGACGCCAGAAAATTGAACTAGGGTTTCCACAATTGAGCCATCAAACCTATAACATGCGATGTTATTAACAAAATGGACTCAATAGCAAGTTGAGTAAGTCATATATTGGTGCATCCTCGTGCGCTGGAACCCTTCTCAGTCGGCGATAATTGAATTATTCAAGGCCATTGCAATCAGCCGCGTATAGGGAAAACCTGTTATGAAGTCAATTGTTTGGCCAGACCAAGTATCATGAGGGACTGGCGCGCATTGAGGTCAACATTGCCAATGAAAGGACCATTTTACGTCTTGGCAAGCTCGCTTGGGCCGATTCGAAACACGTTTTTTTTCATATTGTTGATCCTGGTGTGCATTCGTTTGTCCATGGTCTTGCGGATTGCCCTTTATCAATACGATCCAGCGCTTACGATTATCAAATTCCTGGGGTTATGGCTGCCGCATTATGCCGCGATTTCATTGCAGCTGGCTCTTTTTATTGGCCTCATGTTTGGGTTGGCGCAGATGGCCAAGATGAGGGAGCTGGATGCCATGCATTCTGTTGGATACGGTCTTCATCAATTATTGGCGCCTGTTTTGGGGTTCAGCCTGGGCGTTTGGTACCTAACCGTGCTAATAGTAGGTTGGGTGCAACCTATTTCCCTTTACGCTTCAAAGGTTCTCCTTCACAAAATCGAACAATCCGCAAGCATCTTGATCGCTGGTTCAAACACGTTCATAAAGTATGATGGAAAAACCATCATGTTGGATGGACTTTCCTCCAACCAGGACACGTTTGACAGGGTTTTTGTCTACGAAACATTTGCCGATGGCAAGACAATCACCACGACCGGTTCCAGCGGAAAACTGCTGGTGAAAGCCGAAATGAAGGACCAGCAGTATTTCGTGACCTCGTTGCATGTGATGGAGTTGACCGATAGGCCCGGCACCCAACCAGGCGATATCGTAAGAGCATCTGAAACATCCTACTCGGAAAATATTCGGGGGCCGCTCCATACGACTGCGAAATCCGGCTATCGCCTGAGGGGCGAAAGTGAATATGAGTGGACTTTGGGGGAATTGCTCTCTGCCAATCCCGGCATGCCGTTTCGCGTAGAATCCCACAAGCTATCTGCAGAACTGCATTACAGGCTGGCGCAGTTAATATTTGTGCTGCTATTGCCCTTCATCGCTGCGATCACCGTCATCGAGCCCCGCAGAAACCCGGGACCACTCAGGATTCTCGTCAGCCTGATAGCTGTGCTCGGGTTTTATCAGTATCTGAGCTATGGCACATCAGTTTCACGCGCCGGCTTAATGCCCACCTCAATTACCATCTGGATTCCGCTGGCATTGATATATTGCGTGGTGACATTGAAATTTTGGAGGCTGACTTACAAGCCGATTCATTGAGGAAAAATGCACAATAATGACATCCGATTAGTGGCTTGCCGTGATTTGTTGAGGGGCCATTTCCGACTGGGCAGCCAAACAGCAATGAGCACTGCTCATTTAAGAAATTTTTTGAACCACTTCGCAATATAACTGAGGGTTTCTGGCGAAGCCACCGTGTGCATTTTCTCCATTCTTTGCCAGTAAGATTCTATTTTTTTATAACCCGCTTTTTGGTCGGCGCGAAATTTATCCCGTTCCTTTTTCGGCAATGCTTCAATGTATTTATCAAGATAGGAAAAAGTACTGGGTTGCCAATAGCCCGAATCAATCTGGCTCAAATGGGTTTTAGCATTAAGATCATCCATGTAGCAGCCAAGTATTGCCTCAATCTTTGTGAATTTATATCGGGCAGCAGCAGCCAGAAGAAATTCCAGATCCATCGTGTATTCGTTGTCGGTGTTGTAGGGGCAGTTGACCTGCACCTCCCTCCGGTAAAAATATCCGCATGGGTTGTGGCAAAAAGAATCCTGTTCCCAATGACGAAGCATGCCTTCAAGGGTGACGCGAGGCCTGTTCAGGCGCTCGGTGCCAGTTCGCTCACTCTTGATGAGCACATTGCCGACCACGAAAACCGCGCCTTTCTCGAACGCGCCCACTACGCTGGAGAATGCGCCGGGCAGAAAATAATCATCGGCATTGAGATATACTATAATGTCACCACTGGCGCGCAAGAAACCCTTGTTCATCGCGTCAGCTTGTCCCTCGTCGGGTTCCGAAATCCATTTCAGATGTGGGTGGTTTTGGGCAACCTCTGCGCTGTCGTCCGTTGATCCTCCATCAACGATGATGTGTTCCCAGTTTGCATAGTTTTGGGACTTTACACTGGCGATTGCTCTGGCAAGTGTTTTGCCGCTGTTATAAGAGGGGGTGATGACTGAGATTTTCAGAATTTCGATGTCGCCTTTTGGAGTTCTTGCATCTAATTGGAATAGGACACATTGAATAAACGCTTGTACTTACGACAGTTTCCGAGCAACCAGAACAACCATTTTGAGAGTATGATTTTTTGATAGACAAAATCGATATCGTCTTGCAGGCAACCGGGGATCACGCACATAGTATAACTGCCGCGTTTGTAAATGGTCTCCGAAGCGCTGGGTTGCTTCACAAAGCGTTTTATCCGCGAGCGGCATGGGGAGCAAATACCCTGATTGATGACGACGGGCTCGCAAAATACCTGCGCGTTCCTGGGAAAATACCACTGTTGCTAGTCGGCTTTGATTGGCATTCACAACCGCTTCACAATACGGAGAAGTGGAGGAACTTGTGGAAGCAATGTGGCCGACGCAAAGTAATGTATTTGCATGAGGATGTATCGAATTATGAAGTCTTAACTGGCAAGGCAGATATGAGCAAAGCCTTCTATGAGGCCTCGCTTCTGGTGGATGGCATCGTATATACCTCGCCAACTGACGAAATAATTGTCAATAGTACGGGAAGGCCCAATGTCTGGTTGCCTTACGGAGTTGATGAAAGTGTATTCTATCCAGTAAATTCTTTTAGCAAGAGAAAAAACAGAGCATACTTTCGTGGAAAAACAATGCCGTTTGGAAGTGAAAGAGAGTATTCGGATCGCCGTTTGTATTTAGACACACTGAAGGCAGAGAATTTAGTTGATCACCCGCCATTTGTTCAGGGAAATATTTCAGTAGAACAATTAACAGCGGAATTGAATGAATATCGAATTGTATTGGGATTACCATCTGTTTTTTCGGGTTTTCCATGTCGTATTACCGAAGGCATGGCCTGCGGCTGCGTGATGGTAGCAAAACGCCCGCAGAGCGGTCTAGAAAAAAACCTGTTCAGGGAAGGTGAGGAGATTGTCTATTTTGATGACGAAAGAAGTCTCATAGCGGTAGTCAATGAACTTATTGGGTCACCTGGGAGTGCTCAAAGAATCGCTTCACGGGGCTGTGAGCTTGTCAGAAACAAGTTTTCAATGAAGAGTCAGATGATCGAAATTGCCAAATGGATTGCGACGGAAGTGCCCGAATCCAGTGGGGCAAGCATGAATGGCAGTCGCTGGAACCATGCCCTCGACGGAATTCGGATGATTTTCTCAAGGCGGCGTTGAGGTGGGTTATATGGCACGGATAGCGATAGTTGATCACTCTTACCACCGGAAGACTCGATCAAGCGAGTTTTTCAGTCTTCTTTTGAATGATTCTGGTCATCAGGTTGATCTGTTTTGGGATGAATCCTGGAAGGGCGGAGAAACGGTAAAATTTGATGAAGTGAGTGGTTATGACGTAATAATCATGTTTCAAAGTGTTTGCGAAACGGGTTCAGTTAATTTCCGATCTTTACATCCCAACGTGATTTACATACCAATGCTGGATGGCTTTGATCTGCCGAGAGGTCCACATTGGAATCTGGCACAGTATTGGGAGCGCTTTCAAGGCAGTAAAATATTGAGCTTCTCGCGGGCATTGCATGGCATGGCAATTGGCGCAGGACTTTTCAGTTTAAACCTGCAATTTTGGCCGGAACCACCATCAAAAATTTCCGTCCCAAAGAAAGGATTGCATGGCTTCTTTTGGCTCCGCAGACAGGACATGGTTCCATGGACAACAGTGCGGACGCTAATCGGAAATACAGAATTTGAGTCCTTTCATTTGCATTTTGCTCCTGATCCGCAGGCACCCAAATCTATAGTGCCATCGTCAAGGGAGTTGAAAAAATTTGGCATAACAATGTCAAAGTGGTTTCCGTCAAAGGATGATTTTTATAAGCAGTTGCTCAAAGCGAATGTTTATTTTGCGCCACGAGACGCCGAAGGAATTGGGCAAGGGTTCCTTGAAGCAATGGCAAACGGTCAGTGTGTTGTTGCTCCTGACCAAGCTACAATGAATGAATACATCGCTAACGGCATAAATGGCTTGCTTTATGACAACAAGAAACCAAAACCCCTTGATTTCTCAAGCGCAAATGCAATTGCAAAATGCGCCCGCAGTTCTGCAGTTGCAGGTCACAGTTATTGGGTAACACAATCTAAAATTCTGGAGCAATTTATTGTTGTGCCCAGCGACGAACTCTATAGAGGGAAATATAGGCACAGAGTTTTGGATGGATCAAGCAGTCCGAAATTTAGGGGTGGCGATAGATTCAGAAAATTTATGCGGTGGATTGGGTAATCCCTTCCAAAATAGGGGAGATTGCCCAAAAATAATTCAGCGAATGGAGGTATCTGATGGATGCGAATAAATATAGCCCGGAACTTTTGCATTATATAAATGAAACGCTTACAAGGTGGGTTTACACAAAAATTGTCAAACCGGGCGATCACGTAATTGATATAGGCGCGAATTGCGGTGAACATACGACAGTGTTGAGCGAGTTGGTTGGACAGGAAGGCAAAGTGCATGCCTTTGAGCCGAATAACGCTCACCACGACAAACTCATGTGCTTGCCGAGCAACGTTGTGTTCTGGCCGTGCGCGCTCGGTGACAAAACTGCCTCGCTAAATTTATATATCCCCGAAGCACTGGACGGTTGGGCGTCCCTCATAGATATACGCAGTATTCTGCCAAATCGAGAATTCAAGCTTCAGCCAACCATGCAGGTGCCAATAAGCATCTTGGAGAGCATAGATACTGCCAAGCTGACATTCATTAAAATCGACGTCGAAAGGCGGGAATTTGAGGTTTTAAAAGGGATGACGGATTCTCTGAGTAGAAAGTCTTCCAGCAAAGTGATACCTAGGGCGAAGTCATCTTTTTTGGCGAAAGCCCAACCTATCATTGTACTGGAAAGTGTAACTGAGGAAATCCGCGCTCTATTTGAGATGCTTGGTTATGATGTTGTGGACTTTTTAGGACGGGACTGGAATTCTGATGGGTGTTTCCCTAACTCTGTTGCTGTTCCTACCCAAAGGCGTGAATGGCTCCAGCAGCATTTGCCAAGTTCCACTCAGATCGAAGAGATTGCATATCAGTATCGCAACAAATCGCAAAAAGAACCATCTACTAAGTCAATCTTAAACGTAAGTTGGATTTCAAAGGCATCCAAGAGACTTGGGGCTAGGTGACCTGCTCCCCGTCATGGCCTCGTAAGTTCTAAAATCGAACCTCTCTAAAAATGGGGAGATTACCGGACTGCCTAACCAACTCTAGTTTTAAAACAAAGGAATAACTTACTTTGAATTTGCCGAAATTAAAAGGAATGCGACGTGATTTCATATGCTCAAAATTTTGAAGACGTAATGACCGCAAGGCTTTTTGACCAGGGCCACCGTGGTTTCTATATTGATATTGGCGCCGCTCATCCAGTGTATTTGTCCGTAACGTGTCATTTTTACAATAAGGGATGGACTGGCGTGAATGTGGAGCCCACACAGCGGTTCCACTCGTTGCTTTGCGAAGCGCGCCCTAAGGATATAAACCTACAAATTGCGATAGGACGAGACCGACGCCGCGCGAATCTTTTTGAGATTCCGGAGTTTGCCGAAAACTCGACACTCGATCCCGATGTAGCCGCCAAGCTCGCACTTGCAGATCTGCCATCAGTGACACGTGAAGTTGACGTAATCACTTTGGCTGAACTGTGCGATAAATACGCGGCTGATCGAACTATTGATTTTATGAAAATTGATGTCGAGGGAGGCGAGCTCGATGTATTAACAGGTGGAAATTGGGAAAAGTACCGTCCCCGGCTGTTGATTGTCGAAGCAACAGAAGTTAACTCAAGAGTGGAGAATTGGGCTATCTGGGAGCCAATCCTGGTTAAAGCGCGCTATCATAAAGTTTGGTTTGACGGACTGAACAACTTTTACTTGCGCGAAGAAGATTTGGCGCTTCAGTCTGCTTTCCGGATTCCCCCCGGCCTGATTGACAACATTGAAAACCCAAAACTGGCCGAATTGAAGTTGGCAGAATTGAAGTTGGCAGAACTGGCTGAATTGAAGTTAGCAGAACAGAAGTTAGCAGAACTGAAGTTGGCCGAATTGAAGTTGGCCGAATTGAAGTTGGCAGAACTGGCCGAATTGAAGTTAACAGAACAGAAGTTTGCAGAACTGAAGTTGGCCGAATTGCGTTTGCTGGCAGCTAAGGCACCCGTTCTGGCCGAGCCAAATTCGACAGATTCCAAGTCAAAAATTGTTGGCCTAATGACAGAGTTGAATGAAAAAATTGGCGCCAATCAATCTTTTCATGCGCGAATCAGGCAACTTGAGAGGCAAACAAGACAGCTTAAGGAACAACTAGACTTGATCCGTGAAGCTTTGGGTATTGCTCGGCAGTTGCCCTGACGTTATCTGGTAATCCTCCCCTAGACTAAGGGGCCTTGAAGGTAGAATTTTCTCGGAAAGCACAACGAGGAGATTCTGATGAGGAAGAGCAGTTGAGAACAGACTAACTTTCAAGCGAGGTCAAATCAGGGGAGCAGGTCAATCAGAAACGATCTCCCTGAACCCTCCCAGAAAATCGTCGGCTGCTGCTTTCATGGGGTTAATCTTTTACGCTCATTTTGTTGGCCAGATACCATTGATACGTCTGTTTCAATCCTTCCTCAAGCTCAATGCGGCTCTGCCAGCCGAGTGATTGAAGCTTGCCTGTGTCCAGCAACTTGCGTGGCGTGCCGTCAGGTTTGCTGGCATCAAGTTCAAGGCGACCTGTGAAGCCTGTTACGTTGCAAATGAGATGCGCGAGATCACCAATCGAGACCTCTTCACCCGAGCCTATATTTATGATTTCATCGCTGGAATAATGGGTGGCTACATACACCAAGGCGTCGGCAAGATCATCGACGTGCAGAAACTCCCGCAAAGGTGTGCCCGAACCCCATATCTGCATTGATGCGGCCTTTGCAGCCTTGGCTTCATGCGCCTTGCGCATAATGGCTGGAACGACGTGGCTCGACGCGAGATTAAAATTGTCGCCAGGTCCGTAAAGGTTGGTGGGTTGCGCCGAAATAAAATTGCAGCCATGCTGGCGGCGATAGCTTTGTACCATCTTAATGCCGGCAATCTTGGCTACCGCATAGCTTTCATTTGTGGGCTCAAGAGGGCCGGTTAACAGCGCCGATTCATGAATGGGTTGCGCAGCGTGTTTGGGGTAAACGCAAGAAGAACCGAGAAACAATAGCTTCTCAACGCCAGACTGCCGCGACGATTCAATGACGTTGGCCTCTATCATCAGATTGTCGTAAAGGAAATCGGCTGGTAACGTGGAGTTGGCAAGAATTCCGCCAACCCGGGCAGCAGCCAAGAACACGACGTCTGGTCGATTATCTGCCATCCAGCCTTCAACTTCGCGC
This sequence comes from Rhodobiaceae bacterium, assembly GCA_031409595.1. Taxonomy (GTDB): domain Bacteria; phylum Pseudomonadota; class Alphaproteobacteria; order Rhizobiales; family Aestuariivirgaceae; genus Aestuariivirga. The sequence goes on along the minus strand of JANNXN010000194.1, from coordinate 33,879 downwards.
TGCCGCCGAAGATCAACTTCTTGGCGTGTGCAGGTTAATATCTCACACCGTTCAGCTGCCAACCGGCGCACCAGCGCCTGGCCGACCATTCCGTTGTGCCCGGCAACATAAACGCGCTTTCCGGCTAGGGAAAAGTTTTCCTCGCTCGTCATAAGGCATGCTTTCGAAATGTATCGGTGAATAACACTGCTAGCACAACCTCACAAATCCCTGTTCTTGCCGATGTCCAGCATATCCGCCTGCATCATTTCGTTGACCAGTTCTTTGAATTGGATTTTGGCTTTCCAGCCAAGCCTCGCTTCAGCCTTTGCCGGGTCTCCGAGCAGGTGATCAACTTCAGTCGGACGGAAATAACGTGGATCGATTTCAACCAGGATACGGTTAGTTTTTTTGTCCACGCCTTTTTCTTCCAGCCCGCGACCCCTCCAGCCGATTGTCACACCAATTTCGGCAAATGCCTGTTCGACAAACTCGCGCACGGTATGCGATTCACCGGTTGCCATAACATAGTCATCAGGTTGGTCTTGCTGGAGCATCAGCCACATTCCTTCAACATAATCGCTGGCGTGGCCCCAGTCGCGCTTGGCGTCAAGATTGCCAAGCCACAAACGCTCCTGCTTTCCACAATGAATGGACGCAACAGCCCGCGTAATTTTGCGAGTGACAAAAGTCTCGCCCCGCCTCGGGCTTTCGTGGTTAAACAGGATACCATTGGAAGCATGGAGACCAAAAGCCTCGCGGTAGTTCACGGTAATCCAGTACGCATAGAGTTTGGCCACCGCATAGGGACTTCGCGGATAAAATGGTGTTGTTTCCGATTGAGGTACTTGTGCGGTCTTGCCGAAGAGTTCCGAAGTTGAGGCTTGGTAGAACCGGGCGGAGTCCTTAAGTCCAAGCAACCGAATTGCCTCAAGCAAACGTAAAGTGCCCATGCCATCCGCATTAGCAGTATATTCGGCAGTTTCAAAACTGACTTGCACATGGCTTTGTGCCGCAAGATTATATATTTCAGTTGGTTGAGTTTCTTGAACTAACCGGATGAGGTTGGTCGCATCAGTCATGTCTCCATGATGGAGGCGGAGCCTGACATTGCTTTCATGCAGATCGCGATACAGATGATCAATCCGACCGGTATTGAACGATGAAGAGCGGCGTTTGATGCCATGCACTTCATAACCTTTGTCCAGCAAGAATTCGGCAAGATAGCTGCCGTCTTGCCCAGTAATGCCCGTAATCAGCGCGCGTTTGTCCATTGTCTTCTTTACACCTAAGTATCGCAGCTAGCTTCTTACATTATGAGAAGACAGAAAAATTGCAAACTCAATTGCGGCTGACAACAAATCGCCGGTCCCAATGTTGAGTTGCGCGGAAGTTCATGGTGCGGCCTGAGCAGGCAGGTCTGGAAAGCACCGGTGCCGTGGTCCAACAATGGGGGCAGGCTCATCAAAAATCCGGATCATTTTGGTTCGCCATACATTTACGATGAGGCAGAAATCCTCCCTTGTTCAAGTCATGCGAATCTTCCAATGAACCCTGAACCCGGACAGTGGCTGGAATTTCAAACAGGTGTTCTCTGTGAAAACTATAAACACTACATGACAATCATATTGAAAGGTACCGGAGGCCCGTCGCCTTTGCACCATGTCTGTATGAAGGCCGAATCACTAAGTTGGCTGATGCCTGACACAGCATGGGAATGCGTATGCTTGCTACCTACTATGCCCATCTTCGTGGTACCACCGTGGTACCATCACGCAGGGTAAATGACCACCCTGTGAGGATGAGTTAGGAATGCCAAACTCTTGTAAATCAAATAGTTAGGCAAGTGCAAGATGTAACGGGAAATCGGGGGATAGAGCACTCCGAGAACTGAAAATCCGCGTGTCGGTGGTTCAATTCCGCCCCTGGGCACCATTTATTCCAAACCAAATCATATAATTAAGACTAGTTCGCACTCAGATTCGATGCACTGATTTTTGTGCTGGGTGTCGGGGTTGGTTGAACGGGATAAATGAGCCAACAGTGACCTTGGTGGTGCTGCGGCTTGGATTTAATGCATGCATTCCTTCTTGAGGAGTCTCATTGGTTTCCCCAATGACATATTTATCTGATGCAATGAACGTTAACCTCTTGCTGACGCTATTCGAAAAAATATGACTAGGACGCAATAGCCTTACGCCGGGCTGTTAGACATATTTGTGCGTTTAAATAACGCTATAGTGTCTGCGCGATTGGCGTGACGGCGTGCGGGTTGGGGAACGTTAATTAGAGGCTAACGGTCGCGTCGTAAGGTTGAACCGGGTCATGACATGAGTGTGAACGCAAAGCATAAAGGAATGACGGGACTTACCCCAGCTGCCGAAACCCGGCAGGTCCGTGCTGGCAAGCCGGATCTTTCACCTTTTCCATGGCTGAAGAGCTATCCAAAGGACGTTGACTGGGCGTGCGAGTTGCCTTCAAACCCGCTTTGCGCGTTGCTTGATGATGCTGCAGCCCTTCATGCGGAACGACCTTGCGCTGAATTTCGGGGGCGATGTTTCACCTATGCCGAAATAAAATCCTTGAGTGACAGGGCCGCCAAGGGCTTGGTCTTGGCCGGCTTCAAGCCAGGCATGAAACTCGGCCTTTTCCTGCCGAACTGCCCCTATTTTGTGATTTTTTACTACGCGGGACTGAAGGCGGGCGGAACCATCGTGAACTACAATCCGCTGTATGCCGAAGATGAAATCGCGCGCCAGATAGCGGATTCGGGCACGGATTTCATGGTGACGCTCGATCTCAGCATGCTGTTGCACAAATTCACGTCGATGTTTGAGCGAACCAAACTGAAGCGCGTTATTGTTTGTTCCCTGGTGGACCAGCTACCGTCAGTTGCGGGCCTGTTGTTCCGGGCCGCCAAGTGGCGCGACATTGCTTCGGTGCCCGGAGACGCAAGCTACATTCGAGGGCGCCATCTATTGGATAATGACGGCGCGTTTGTGCCAGCTCTTGTTGATCCTGAAACGGCAGTTGCGGTTCTGCAGTATACGGGCGGAACAACCGGTGTTCCAAAGGCAGCGGTGCTCACCCACGCCAATATTTACGCCAACGCCATGCAGTGCAAGCGCTGGTTTTACGTAGCCGATTCACCCGACAGCAAGTCCGTGGGTGTTCTGCCGCTCTTTCATGCCCTGGCAATGACGAGCATCATGAACTGGTCGCTGGCAGTTGGCGGATCCATTTTGCTGGAGCCCCGGTTCGATGCGGTGAAACTGCTATCCCTCATCCATCGCAAGAAACCAACGGCCCTGGTTGGCGTGCCTACGCTTTTTACAGCCCTCATGAATGTTCCGACATTCGACAGATATGATCTTTCCTCCCTCAAATTTTGTGTGTCGGGCGGTGGCCCATTGCCGTTGAAGGTGCAAGACGACTTCAAATCCAGAACCGGAGTTTCAATCTGGGAAGGCTACGGCCTGAGTGAGGCCTCTCCTGCCTGCTGCATCAACCCCGTCCATGTTCCGAACCGCTCCGGCTCAGTGGGTCTGCCGCTCCCGCAGACCACCTGTGAAGTTGTTTCGATCGAAGACAGGCACACGTTGATGAAATTGGGTGAAACTGGAGAAATCTGTTTCCGCGGTCCGCAGGTCATGCAAGGGTATTGGAACAATCCTGTCGCCACGGCTGAAGTCATCATCGACGGCCGTCTTCACACGGGCGATGTCGGTCATATGGATGATGATGGCTATGTCTATATCACCGACCGCCTCAAGGACATGATCAACACGTCAGGCTTCAAGGTCTATCCCCGTCAGGTCGAAGAAGCGATTTACCAACATCCTGCGGTCAGGGAATGTGCGGTGTTCGGTGTTGACGATGCCTATCGCGGTCAAGCCATAAAAGCTGTGATTTGCCTGAAGGATGGCGCAACACTCTCGGGCAATGATCTGGATGTTTTTCTTGAAAAACGCCTGTCGCATATCGAAAAACCGCGCAGCTATGAATTCCGGAGTGAATTGCCAAAAACAGCGGTGGGGAAAATTCACAAAAAAATTCTGATCGAAGAGGAAAAAATGAAAACTGCGCCACAGGAGAAATCTTCATGAACCACGCCGTGATTGTGGGCTATGTCCGGTCGCCATTTCATTTTGCCACGAAGGGTGCGCTGGCCAGAACCCGCGCTGATGACCTTGCAGCGGCAGTGATCAAGGGTGTGGTCTCGAAGTCCGGGATTGACCCGAATGATGTAGAGGATCTGCTGCTTGGTTGCGCATTTCCCGAAGGTGAACAGGGCCTCAATGTAGCGCGATTAGTTTCCTTCATTGCGGGACTGCCACAGGCCGCTGGCGCTGCCACCATCAATCGGTTCTGCGGCTCTTCCATGCAGGCCATTCATTCGGCAGCGGGTGCGATTGCTTTGGGAGCGGGTGATGTCTTTGTCTGCGCAGGCGTTGAAAGCATGAGCCGGGTACCGATGATGGGGTTCAACCCCATGCCCAATCCGCTTTTGGCAGAGCAAATGCCAGCGGCCTATGTCTCGATGGGCATTACCGCCGAAAATGTGGCGAAGAAATACGGGATCTCGCGTGAGGCTCAGGAGGAATTCGCCGTCGCCAGCCACGTAAAGGCATCAAGTGCGCGCCAGCATGGCAGGTTTGCTGATGAGATCATTGCAATGCCGGTGGGTGCGGAGGATGGCTGCATCCGGGCGGATGCCTCAATGCAAGCACTCGCCAGCCTGAAACCGGCCTTTGACCAGGCAGGTGTCGTGACGGCGGGAACGTCCTCACCTCTCACCGATGGCGCCGCAGCCTGTCTTGTTGTGTCGGAGAAATATGCCAGGGATCATAAACTCCCAATTCTGGCCCGCATCAAAAGCGTTGCTATCGCAGGATGCAGTCCTGAAATGATGGGCATCGGACCTGTAGCAGCCACCCGCAAGGCTTTGCTGCGGGCGGGACTTAGCACCGGCGATATTGACATCATCGAATTGAACGAAGCTTTCGCGTCGCAGGCAATCGCCTGTGTGAGGGATCTTGAGCTTGACATGAGCAAGGTGAATTTGGACGGCGGCGCTTTGGCGCTGGGCCATCCTTTGGGGGCTACAGGGGCCCGCATTACGGGCAAGGCTGCAGCTCTATTGAAACGCGAAGGCAAACGGTTTGCGCTGGCGACCCAGTGCATCGGCGGTGGTCAAGGCATTGCAACCATTCTTGAGGCCGTATCGTGAGCATTGCCAAAGCCTGTGTGATCGGCGCTGGTGTGATGGGCAGCGCAATAGCGGCCCAGATCGCCAACGCTGGCGTGCCGGTCCTACTGCTCGACAAGGACCAGATTGCCAAGGCGGCGCTCGAACGTCTTGCCAAAACCGAACCAGCCCCCCTGATGTCGCGGTCTGCCGCCAAATTGATTGAGCCCGGAAATATCGCGGATGATATGGCCAAACTCAGTGGCGTCGATTGGATCATCGAGGCGGTAGCGGAGCGGCCGGATATCAAGCAGGAGCTCTATCGCAAGATCGAGGCGTCTCGCAAACCGGGATCAATCCTGTCATCCAATACATCAACGCTTCCCCTCAAAATGCTAATGGCCGGAATGCCGGAGAGCATCCAGCGGGACTTCTGCATCACCCACTTCTTCAATCCGCCGCGCTACATGCGGCTCATGGAAATTGTGGGAGGGCCTCAGACGAGGCCTGAAGCGATCATCGCACTCACGAATTTTGCTGACGAAAAGCTCGGCAAGGTCGTGGTGAGGGCCAAGGACACGCCAGGTTTTATTGCCAACCGTGTTGGCGTGTTCTGGATACAGGCCGCCGTCAATGCCACGCGCGAGCTTGGCCTCACGGTGGAAGAGGCCGATGCCGTGATGGGTAAACCGATTGGCGCACCCAAGACCGGTATTTTTGGCCTCATGGATATTGTGGGTCTTGATCTGCAGCCCCACGTCGATGCGTCGCTCCGCATGGCGCTTCCCAAAAATGATGCCTATCGGTCATTGCCTTCCGATTTTCCGCTGCTGACAAAAATGATTGCGGACGGCTACACGGGCCGCAAGGGCAAGGGTGGTTTCTATCGGCTGAATACGACTGGCGGAAAAAAACTGAAGGAATCGATCAACCTCAAGACTGGTGAGTATGCGGCCACAACACCTTCCAAGCTGGAATCAGCCGACGCGGCAAGGGCAGGTCTGCGAGCCCTTGTGACGCACAAAGATCGGGGCGGCTTGCTGGCATGGACCGTTCTTTCAAAAATGCTTGCCTACGCCGCATCCTTGGTGCCGGAAATTGCTGACACGGTTGTCGATGTCGATCTTGCAATGAAGGCCGGCTTCAACTGGAAGCTTGGCCCTTTCGAAATGATCGACCAACTCGGCGCCGGGTGGCTTGCGGAGCGACTTGCTGCCGAAGGCGTGGCGGCGCCACCGCTTTTGGCGCTGGCTGCGGCAAAGGGCGGCTTCTACAAACTAACCGACAACGGCATTTCTCAGCTTTATGCGGATGGTTCCCATAAATCAGTTGCGCGGCAGTCCGGCGCATTGCTGCTGTCTGATATCAAGCGGCTTGGCAAGCCACTGGCCAAGAATGGTTCTGCCAGTGTCTGGGATGTGGGTGATGGCGTGGCCTGTCTCGAATTCCACAGCAAGATGAACACGCTTGATCCCGATAGCCTGGCACTGCTGATACAGGCCCTGGAGATTACGGCGCGCGGCATGAAGGCCCTTGTCATTCATAATGAAGGCGAGAACTTCTCGGTGGGCGCCAACATCGGACTGGCGCTATTTGCCGCCAACATCGGCATGTGGCCAACCCTGGATGCCCTTATTGCGCAGGGTCAGTCCGTGATGAAAGCGTTGAAATATGCTGCTTTTCCCGTGGTCGGCGCCCCCAGCGGAATGGCTCTGGGCGGGGGCTGCGAGGTTCTCCTGCACTGCGCGGCTGTTCAAGCCCATGCGGAAACTTACATGGGGCTGGTTGAAACAGGTGTGGGAATTGTGCCGGCTTGGGGCGGGTGCAAGGAAATGCTGATCCGCCATTTGCCGGGACCGCGCGACCCCAAGGGGCCAATGCCAGGCGTGATGGCTGCATTCGAGCAGATATCGCTCGCAAAAGTTTCCAAATCGGCAGCTGAAGCCAAAGACATGAAGTATTTGCGCCAGTCCGATGGCATTACCATGAACCGGGACCGCTTGCTCGCCGATGCAAAGGTCCGCGCTCTCAACTTGGCAGCTGATGGTTATAAGCCTCCCGCTCCGACCGAATTCCATTTGCCGGGGCCAACGGCGCGCACGGCCTTGGGTTTGGCAATTGATGGCTTTGCCAAGCAGGGCCTGGCGCTGCCGCATGATGTGGTTGTTGCCGGTCAGCTGGCAGAAGTTCTTTCGGGTGGTGCGACCGACATTATGGATTCCATCAGCGAAGACCGGATATGCGCGATTGAGAAGAAAGCGTTCATGTCGCTCATTCGGACGGCGCCAACTCTTGCGAGGATGGAAGTCATGCTGTCCACCGGCAAACCATTGCGGAATTGAGGTCAGTTATGCCCAGCTACAAAGCGCCCTTGCGTGACATGCAGTTTATTCTCTTCGACGTTTTGAAAGTCCAGGACGCAGGCAATGCCGTGGCGGCCTATGCGGAGATGACGCCTGATGTTGTTACTGCCATCCTCGAGGAAGCGGGGCGTTTCTGCGAGAACGTGCTGCAACCCATCAACCGGGGTGGCGATGAAGAGGGCTGCACGTTTGACACAGGAACTGTGCGCACGCCAACGGGCTTCAAGGACGCCTATACGAAATTTGTCGAAGGCGGTTGGCCTGGCATTGCCTGTGATCCGGAACATGGCGGTCAAGGCGTTCCCAACACGGTGAACTTTGCCTTTGAGGAAATGATCTGTTCGGCCAATCTTTCCTTCGGACTGTTTCCCGGCCTGACCCACGGCGCTTACAATGCCTTGCAGGCCCATGGCAGTGACGACTTGAAACGCACATATCTGCCCAAAATGGTTGGTGGAAGCTGGTCGGGAACCATGTGCCTGACGGAGCCCCAGTGCGGCACGGACTTGGGCCTTATCCGAACGCGGGCTGAACCGGTCAATGATGGTTCCTACCGGCTGCACGGCACGAAGATTTTCATTTCTGCAGGTGAACATGATCTGACGGAGAATATTGTGCATCTTGTTCTGGCCCGCTTGCCTGATGCGCCCTCTGGCGTACGCGGCATTTCCCTGTTTGTATGCCCCAAGTTTCTGCCTCAACCCGACGGCAGCCTCGGCGCTCGCAACAGTGTCGCCTGTGGTGCACTTGAGAAAAAAATGGGAATCAAGGCGTCACCCACATGTGTGATGAATTTCGATGGCGCCACGGCTTGGCTGGTTGGAGTTCCCAACAAGGGATTGGCAGCCATGTTCACCATGATGAACACGGCCAGACTCATGGTTGGAATCCAGGGATTGGGAGTGGCCGAGGCGGCTTATCAAGGTGCGCTCAGTTACGCCCGCAACAGACTGCAGATGCGGGCGCCTACCGGCCCAAAATACCCGGAGCAGCCCGCCGATCCGATCATCGTTCACCCGGATATTCGGCGGTTACTGATGAGAATGAAGGCCATGACAGAAGGCTGCAGGGCCATGGCAATGTGGATTGGCCACGAACTTGACATTGCCACCGGCCATCCGGATGCCGAAAGGCGTCAGGCGGCCGACGACCTTGTGGCTTTGATGACGCCCGTTGTTAAGTCCATGCTCACAGATCACGGATTCAGCGCCGCAAATGAAGGCGTGCAGATTCACGGTGGGCACGGATATATCCGCGAGTGGGGGATGGAACAACTGGTCCGCGACGCCCGCATTACCCAAATTTATGAAGGCACCAATGGCATTCAGGCCCTGGACCTGGTCGGGCGAAAGCTGCCCACGGGTACTGGTCGGCTCGCACGGCGGTTCTTTCACCCGGTTGGCTCCTATCTGGAACAGATGGCCACTGTTCCCGCTATGGCCGAAATTGTGGCGCCGCTCGCCAAGGCGTTCGGGCGATTGCAGCAGGCAACCCTTTGGCTGGGCAAGGCTGGCATCGCAAATCCAGATGACGCGGGCGCTGCAGCAACAGATTACCTGCGCATGTTCGGTCTGGTCGCCATCGGTTACGTGTGGTGTCGCATGGCGGAAACGGCTTTGGCGGCAGGTGAGGACAAAACGGACAGCTTCTATTCGGCCAAGCTCGAGTGTGCCCGTTTTTACATGGCAAAAATGATACCGGAAACCGGCAGCCTGCTGGCGAGCATTACAGCGGGTTCAAAATCGGTTATGGCTCTCTCCGAGGATGCTTTCTAAAATGTCTGGAATCATCAAGGTTGTGAGGTGGGCGTGGTGAGCGGCAATCCTGAACATCGGATTAATGAAGCCCTGTACGAATGGTGCGTGCGCGGCTTCTCGCTGCTGCGCCGTCGGGTTGGCCTGAACATGACCGCGCATGCTGCTGACGGGCTAATCGAGGCGGGCCAGATTTTCCAGTTCAATCACTTCGCCCGTTTTGAAACCATTGTTCCACAATACTTTATTCACCAGGCCACGGGCGCCTTCTGCCGCTGCGTCGCGCACCATGGCTTATTTAGCGGCAACGAACGTCTTGCCAAACTCCTTTGGAGCGTTGGAGCAGTGCCCAGCAAGCACCCCGGTTTGCTGGCCTACCTTGCAGCCGAAATCCTGCGTGGCCGCAAGGTGATCATCTTTCCGGAAGGATCAATGATCAAGGATCGCCGCATTGCTACTGCCCCACAGTCGGTTTTTCTGCCGTCGGTGGGGCCGTCATCCGAACATAGGCAAGGTGCTGCGGCGCTCGCCATTGTTTTGGAAATATTCAAAAAGCGCATTCTTTCCGTACACGCGGCGGGCGACCTGCAACGCCTTGACCGCTGGGTTGCGGCCCTCGGACTTGCCGACCGGGAGGCTCTCACTGCAGCGGCGCGCAAACCCACCCTCATCGTGCCTTCGAACATTACATTCTATCCCATCCACACCGGTGACAATTTCCTCCGCAAGGCGGCTGAATTCCTCCACCTCGATCTGGGTCAAAAGGCTAAGGAGGAGCTGCTGGTCGAAGGCAACCTGGTGCTCCGTGATACCGATATGGATATCCGCTTCGGGAAACCCTTTCATCCAGATATTGCATGGAACCTGGCGGACCGCATCATGATCAGCCGCATCTTCGAGCAGATCGACAGCCTTGATGAGCTTTTTGGGCTCAGGGACAGTGCAAGCCGTTGGGTTGAACGCATGGCTGCTGTTACCATGTCGCGGACTGCAATGCGCCTCCGCGATCTGTGCATGTCCGAAATGTATGCGCGCGTCACGGTCAATCTCAATCATCTCGCGTCACGCCTGATTTTGCGGTTGCTGGAAGCGGGTGAAACTGAAATCGAGAAAACGCGGTTTTACGAACTTCTGTACCGCATCGTCAAAAACGTGCAGGTAGAACCGAACCTCCACCTGCACCGGACGCTGGCCGAGCCAGAGGCCTATGACGGCATTCATGATGGAACAAGCTCCTTGCTTGCACAGTTTTTTGAAACTGCTGAAGCTTGCAAGCTGATTGAGGTTACCTCCAGCCATTACCGCTTCCTAACCTCAATCCGGGCCGGTGATGGCCAGCGCGATCCCCGCCTCGAAAACATCATTCGCGTCTACGCCAATGAGATCGCCTTGCTCACCAGCGTTATCAAGATTGTGGAGCAAGCTGTTTCTGCATCAGGTGGGACACTGGCTAGAATGCTGTTCGACGACGAGCTGCGCGCCCACGCCCATAGCAAGAAGAAGTATGCTGCAGAGAGCTTCGCCGCCGTTAATCGGTTGGAAACAGCTGCCGAAAATGGCGCCCCATATCTGCTTGTGCCAGACTCTCCGAGCAAATCAGGAGTCGTTCTTGTGCATGGTTTTCTGGCCACGCCATCTTCCCTGCGCGAACTCGCCCAGCGTCTTTTCGATGAGGGTCATCCTGTCCTTGGCGTCAGGCTCAAGGGCCATGGCACCTCGCCCTGGGATCTGCGCGAACGGAACTGGCTCAGCTGGCTCGCTTCAGTTCAGCGTGGCTACGAGATCATGTCGCATATCTGCCCGAGCGTCCTGCTAGCCGGTTTTGCCACGGGAGCATCGCTGGCATTGCAGCTGGCGGCATCGCGGCCACCGGGACTTGCGGGAGTCGTTGCGGTATCGGCCCCGCTCAAATTCCGCGACCGCAATGTAGGCTATGCCCCGCTCATTCATGGCATCAACCGATTGGCTGAATGGGTCTATGCAGAAGACGGCATCAAACCATTTCACCTGACTGAGCCTGATTATCCCTCTATGGAATACCGCCATATGCCGATACGCGGGCTAGTCGAATTGCGCAAGGCGGCCGATGCGCTGGAGCGCAGCCTGCGGCAGATCACCTGTCCGGTTGCAATTATTCAGGGTACAGATGATCCCGTTGTCGACCCAGACAGCGCGCGGCTCATTCACAGCCAAATCGGGTCATCACAAAAGTCGTTGCATATGGTCCCTTCAAGCCGCCATGGGATTTTGCATGAGAACATTGGTGACACTCAAGGGCTTGTCGTCTCGCTGCTTGGCACGCTGGCAGTGCCGTTGATCCAACCAACGCCTCAACCAGCCGCCCTCTTGCCGAGGATGGTTGCGAAATTTTCCAACCTATTCACGGACCCACTGCGCCGTCGTGAATGCTGATGTAGCAAGGCCATCAAACCGCTTTTTGCGTTCCACAAGACCAAATTTCAAACAGGGAGCTCTCGTCCATATGAGGCAAGCTGGCCACTTTGTTAAATGCGACACGCAATCTGCTTCGAAAGCTCACCGGCATTACATCGTGAATCGTCAACCTTCAACCACCAGCCTGAAACCCAGATGAGCGGGCGGCGCTCCGACGGCGCAGCCGCCGTTTGCTGGGTCGCGTACAAAGACTGGGATGGTTGCTTCGTGTTCGCCCGCTGCTATGTAGGCAGGGCAACGCTCGGCGTCCTGATCGGTGAAGCTTGAACTCACGCATGTCATTGTCCATTCCCAAACGTTGCCGCTCAAATCCGCGATACCGTTTTGTGATGGCTTGAAACTGCCGCTTGTTTTCAATCTGGGGGGGATGGCTGTGGTGCTATAGTTGGCTGCCCAAGCAAGGCGGGGATCAGTGAAGAGCTTTTTCTGCCTGGCCAATGGCACATCCTGGGCAATCATGTTCCATTCCGCCAGTGTGGGAAGCCGCAACTGCAAATCGCTGTTTTGGCGCGACCAAGCCAGATATTCGTTCACATCAAACCAGTTTACACCTGTCACTGGAAAATTTGTTCCGGCAGCTCCGGGGCCCGGCTTTGGGTTGAAACTGCAGCCACCATCATCATAACAGAGTTGCCATTCAGCGATTGACACTTCGTGGCGGGATACCAAGAGAAGCCTGTCCCCAATTGATACTGCAACCATATCCAGGCGAATTCGGGTTGGGCTGCCTGTTTGATAGACCAAACCTAACAACGCAGCCGCCAGCACCAACACTGTGACGCTCGCGGCTGCTCGTAGTCTCATGAAACCAACTCAGTTCGTGAGGGCTGCGGGTTTCCGGACTTGCATCATCAAGTCGTCATCCCATTCGCCGTCAACAATGACATGGGCTGTGGCGCCCAACATCACGGCCTCAATAAGGTTGTGGTTCACATAGGCGTAGATGCCCGGTTGACGGAACTTGTAGACCATGGCTCCGGCTGATCCACCCCGGATAAACCAAGTTTCCAAGCCAGTGGCTGGCATATCAGCGAAAGAACCAGTTTCCCAAACGTAGTCGCCGTGACCACCGATGAGGTGGGGTCGCGTATCTCGATTGGCCTGGGCATGGATGAACAGCACTATCTGACCGACCTTGGCTTTCAGTGCGCCTTCGGCGGTAAGAGCGCCTGCCTTGCCATTAAATACAACGTGGGTGGGCGTTAACGTTCTCATGGCCGCCAAGCTGTCTTCCAGGTCTTCGCCTGCCATTTCGTACTTCTTGAAGTTGCCCTCTGCATCGCGCGGGATGTAATAATCCTGTTCACCGATGTAGTAGGCGAGATCATAGCGGAGGGGATTGCCTTTTCCATCATGCAAGCCGTCGCGCGGAAGCACCATGACTGCCCCGTTCATGCCATGGACAACGTGATAGGGGATCATGATGTCACCTGGCGCGCAGTGGTAAACAAACACACCTTGCTTGACTGCCTTCCAGCGCAGCACCACCTGTTCGCCAGGCATCACTTTTGTAAGTGCGCCGCCGCCGAGTGCGCCCGTTGCAGCATGAAAGTCGATATTGTGTTCCATCGCGTTGGTGGCCAGATTTTGAAGCGTGACTTCAACGTAATCGCCTTCGTGCACTACAATCATCGGACCCGGCACCGAGCCACCGAAGGTTAACGCCCATACCTCGGTACCTTCGTTGTCCAACTCCATTTTCTTTTCTTCAATGGTGAGTGTTACTTCTACGATCTTGGGGCCACCCACAGCTACCTGCTCGTGTTCTGGCAAGAAGGGTGGTGCGACCATAACCTGTTTGACGCGCGGTAAGCTTGCAATATCGGTTGTGGCGGCAACCGCTTGAAAGCTGCTTCTGCCGCCTGCTGAAAGGCCAGCAATGCCTGCGCCGCCCAATGTGGCGGCGGCCGAGGTCCTCAAGAAGCTCCGGCGTGTTGGGTTAAGGCTTTCAACTCTTGGAATGCGCGTCATTTAGATCTCCTCTGATGTTCATTTAGATCTCCTCTGATGTTCAGGAGCAATCTAGGGTGCTTCTGAATTGTTGAAGTTGATCTCGGTCAATCCCGGGTGCGACGAATTGTTCTATTCGAAAGCTCTTATCTGTTCGGGAGAACTCGCATGCTTTTTCCTATGTTTTATGGCTTCATTGCGCCTGATGCGGCGATCGCACATCCGCTCAATGCGGTGAAAGTGGCAGTTAACCTTGCTGGCAAACTTGATGCGCAGCTTTCGGTTGCTATTGGCGCCAGGCAGCTGTCAGTGCCCGGCCTAATTGTCTCTTCAACAGTTGAGGGCCTTGTCGGCGCTGAAAACAAGCGAGCAACAGATTCCGCAGCGATGGCGAAGGACAGGATATTAGAACTTGCCTCAATTTCAGGAATGGCCCTGCACGCGGAAATTCTCAAAGGTGATCTCAATCAACTGAAAGTCCGGTTCTCAAGACGGGCGAGGCTGTACGGACTCGTTATTGCTGAGCTTGGGCGACCTGGCGAATTGCTTGGAGGCGAGCTCATCGAGCCCCTCATTTTTGAAAGTGGCAGACCTGTTCTCGTATTGCCGAACGGCTATGACAAGGAGGTTTCCCTGGATCAGATTGTGGTCGCCTGGGACGGCAGTGTGGGGGCAGCACGCGCAGTCTGGGATTCCCTCATATTGCTCAAGCTGTGCAAACGCATAGAAATTGTGACGATTACAGGCGAGAAGAACTTGAGCGACACGGCACCCGGAAGCTCGCTTGCGCCCATGCTTTCCTACCTGGGTAAGGATATCAATGTAACTCCTATAAAGTATGATGGCAGCAGCGCTGCCGCGCTCATCAGGGAACACGCGGCAAAAATTGGCGCTGGCGTCATTGTCCAAGGGGCTTACGGAAGATCTCGCTGGCGGGAATTTGTCCTTGGCGGTGTTACGCGGGAAATGCTGCGAGATTGTGATATGCCGGTCATGATGTGCCACTGACAGTCATGGTTGATTGCTTGCGGCGACGCCAGAGCGATTTTAGCGCCTCGAGCAGCAGCAGTACGAAAATTCCTGCCCCCAATGTTAGGGATAGATCATCAAAGTGCAGGGGTCCAAACCGGAACAGGTTGCTTGCAAATGGCCACAAAAGTGTCAGGCCAAGAATTGTCGAAACAACAACGAGCACCATCACGAGAGTTGAGTTTGGCCTCAGAATGGCTTCGGCCAATGAGGCGCTGAACGACCGGTTGACGATTATCAAGCCCACAATTGTCATGACCAGTGAAAAGAAGGCAAGTGCTCGCACTTCATTCTCCGGCATTCCTCGATATGTGGCGGACAGGAAGATAGCGGCGACCAAAACCAATGATACGGTCCCTTGAAGGACGCTCCATCCGATTAACGAACGCGTGAACAAAGGTTCTTCGGGTGCGCGAGGCGGCCTGCGCATAACATCATCTTCTTCAGTCTCGTTCTCAAAGACAAGCGAGCAGACGGGATCAATGACCATCTCCAGAAATGCTATGTGCATGGGGCCAAATAGTATGGGCAATCCGAACAGCAGTGGCAGCAGTGCCAAGCCGGCAATTGGCACATGGACGGCAATAACAAATCCCATGGCCTTGCGAAGGTTGTCGTAAATCCTACGGCCAAGTTTGATGGTTTTTACGATTGAACCGAAGTCATCATCAAGCAATACGATAGAGGAGGCTTCTCTTGCAACATCAGTTCCTCGCCCGCCCATCGCGACGCCAATGTGGGCTGCCTTGAGTGAGGGTGCATCATTAACGCCGTCGCCTGTCATTGCCACAACTTCGCCAATTGACTTGAGCGCATTGACGATACGCAACTTCTGTTCCGACATGATGCGCGCGAATACCATTGCCGTCTTGACGTGCACCGCCAGATCTTCATCACTCATGGTTTTGAGGTCTTCGCCAGTGATGACTTCTTGCGGGTTGAACCCCGCCTGTTGCGCGATTGCCTTGGCGGTTGCCGGATAATCACCCGTGATCATGATCACTCTAATACCGGCGGAATGGCATTCCCTTACGGCGGTGGGAACACTTGGTCTAATGGGGTCGGCGAGGCCAACGAGCCCCACAAAGTTGAAGGCAAAATCTTGTTGTGAGATGGGCCATTTCTTTCCAGCAAATGTTGCACGCGCCACGCCGAGAACGCGCAGACCTTCAGCCGCCATGACACTTAGCGTTGCTGTCAGTGCTTCACGATCCTTCCTATTGAATTTACACAGTTCGGCTATGGCCTCGGGCGCCCCCTTCGCGGCAACACTGTATCGCTGGCGGCTTTCTCCTTCTTGCCAGACTTGCGACACGGCAAGAAGACCAGGCCTTAGTCCATAGGCATGCACAAGTTTCAGTCCATGCGGCCCGTGGTCCAGTGCATGAAACGCCTTGTCCATGGGATCCACTGGAACCGGTGCGCTGGCCAACAAGCCGACGTCAACCAGCGACTGAAAGTCTTCAGGCATTGCTTTGTCGGTAGTTTCACGCGGGTCGAAAACACTTCCATCCTTTAATCGCAGCTCGGCTACGGACATGCGATTCTCGGTCAGTGTTCCGGTTTTGTCGGTGCAAAGAACAGTGGCAGAACCCAGTGTTTCGATGGCGGCCGCACGCCGGGTTAACACGCGTTCGCGCGATATTCGCCATGCGCCCATGGCCATGAACACTGTCAGGACCACGGGGAATTCCTCGGGCAGCAGCGACATTCCGAGCGCTATGCCCGCCAAGATACCTTCGAGCCAATCGCCGCGTGTGAAGCCATAGAGCAGAACAGCGAGAACACAGACCACTCCGCCAAGAATGGCAAATATCTGGACCAGTTTTCTGGTCTGCATCTGCAATCTCGGCTGCTCTTCTTCCAAGGTACTGAGCGAATGTCCAATCTGGCCAATTTCACTTGAAGCACCAATCGCGGTTACTTCTCCGATGCCAGCTCCTCTGACAATCAAAGAACCTGAGTAAACGAATGACAGGCCATCGCCGCCGGGCCTTTGTGACTGGGTGGGTTGAAACTTGTCATTCGCAGTTTTGTGGACGGGAACGGATTCACCCGTGAGGAGCGACTCGTCGGCCTGCAAATCATGGGCTTGATAGAGCACCGCGTCAGCAGGTACCCGGTCGCCCTCACCCAGCACAATAATGTCACCTCGCACAACTTCCCTACCGGCAATTCGTTTACGCTCACCGTCCCTGATGACCAAAGCCCGAGGGCTGGTTAGATCACGCAATGCCTCAAGAATGCGTTCGGTCCGGGATTCCTGAGTGACGGTTATGGCCACGGACATTGTGGCCAGGGCAACAAGAATGAGCGCATCTGTTGTGTCGCCCAGGAGCAGGTAGATGGCGCCACTGGCGAGCAACAATATCAACATCGGCTCGCGCATGACTTCCACGAAAATGCGGATGGGTGTCCGCCTATCCTGTTGGGGTAGCTCGTTGTAGCCTTCTGACTTCAATCTTGACTGCGCTTGATCCTCGCTGATCCCCCTGAAGGAGGCCGTCGATGTCAAGCCGGTTGCCATCAGTGTGACATCAGAACCGGAATGTTTGCGTGTTCCAGGACATGCTGAGTTGCGCCGCCAAAAATATATTCACGCAACCGGGAGTGGGCATAGGCGCCCATTACCAACAAGTCAGAACCTTTATCATTTGCAAGTTGCAACAACGCTTCCCCGGCATTGTTGCCATTGGCTTCAAGCCCTTCAGCCATAGCCTTCACCCCGTGACGCGCCAACACGGTGGCCATTTCCGCTCCAGGCAGTTCTCCTGCGCTTTGGCGATGTTGGTAGGGGTTGACCCAGACGACCCGCACGTCATCCGCCCCCTGGAACAACGGCAACCCGTCGAATGCTGCGCGCGATGCTTCGCGGGTATCATTGTAGCCAACAACGACGGACTTGGGCATTCGATAGGTTCCCGCCTGTGGAATTATCAACACAGGCCTGCCGCTTTCCATCACCACACGTTCTGTCAGTCCGGTTTCGAGCTCCGCTTCCGAATCTTCTTTTATCTGGCTGACAACAACAAGATCTGCGGAACTGGCCAGTTCAATGAGACTTGGCGCTATCTCTGAATAGGGCGAATGCATTTCGCGCCATTCGTGCATCAAGCCATCTTGCCGCATTCTCGTTTCAAACCGCTGTTTGACTGCGGCAAGATTGGATTTGAAATATTGCTGGTGGGCCTCGTAAACAGCGGGAGGTGCCGCATACCCAACCTCCGGATATATGGTGACTGCCGGAATGACATAGCAACCGATGACATGCGCACCGTGAGCCGCGGCGATCTTGGCGCCGGCATCAATCATGGCTTCAACGCGGGGCACATCGTTAAGAGAAAGAAGAATTGTTTTGTATGCCATGAACTGCACTCCAGTGAAGGTCTACTTAAATGGAAGCCCTGCGACGTGCAAACTCCCTGGATAGTCAACTAACTGAAACGGCATGAACTACTTTGATATTGATCAACTATGACCATGATCAGGCCAGGTATGATAACAGATAAAAGTGGAGGTCTGCCATGGATGGCGCAATCAAAGCGGGAATTTCCTATTTTTCAATTGTCTTCGCAATCGCTTTCGGTTTTGCGATGTTTCGCGTTTTGGCTCTTACGCCGTTAATCGGGCCAACATTGGCGGTTGTGGTTGAAATACCTGTTATACTGGGCGTTTCCTGGATTTCCTGTGGTTGGATCATTCGGCGCTTTGCCGTGCCGACTGGTCTCACCTACGGCGCGTTGATGGGAGCGTTGGCATTTGCTTTGCTTATGCTGGCCGAATTCGGCCTGTCTGCATTCTTGTTCGGGCGAACCCTTGCCCAACACATTGCGATATATGAAGGACTGCCGGAACAAATGGGATTAGCAGCGCAAATTCTGTTTGCGGCAATTCCGTCGATTCAGCTTTCGCGGCCCGGCCATACAAACTGGGCCGAATAGCCTCCAGCTACATCATGCCCATTCCCAACAAAAGCTCGTCTGCCTTCTTCTTCTGTTTGGCGTCCAGAGCGTTGTAGAGCGCCAAAGTCGCTGCGTTTGTCGTCTTCAAGGCTTCCTGCCTGGCTGTCATCAGGTTTTCGTGGAGGGTGATCCGCTCGGGCAAGGTTTCAGGAATATCTCTGCTCATCATCTGAACGTGAGTTTCACGCATCGATGTTATCGCGAGCTTTACAGCCGCCGCATAATCAGCCCAGAGCTTTTCCTGGGCAGCCGTGATCGCTAGTTCTTCCTTCAGGGCATTGAGGCGCTGCTCACTGAGGCGCCCGCCCATCATCATGCCCGGACCCCAACCGTCCATCATCGAGCGGCCCATCCACTCGCCCTTGAACCATTGGCCCATGTGGCCCCTGCCCCAAAACCAACCGTCGTCGTTATCGGCGTAGGCGGGCGTTGCCGTTGCAATGAAGAGAGCGGTTGCCGCAAAAAGGCATGACTTGGCAAATTTTGAAGCGTCCATTGCTTTGATCTCCTGTTGAAAGCTTGGGCGAGGCTAACAGATCGCCCGATCGGTACTTTGATCTGGATCAACCGTTGGACGTTTCATCGCGGAAAGTGTGCAACATGTTATCCCATTGAAAAAATGACGGAAAGTCCCTATCAATCATGTTGGCACTAACAAGAGGCCCAGCTCATGATCCATGCCGAAGAGAAGATATTACAAACTATTTATGATACTTCTCCTGAAGCCATCATTGTGATTGATGAAAAGGGTAACGTGCAATCATTCAATCGCATGGCGGAACATATTTTTGGGTATACCGCCGATGAAATGCGCGGGCAGAACATAAAGCTGCTTATGCCGCCGTATTTCGCTGACCGGCATGACGGGTTTCTGGAGCGCTACCTGACGACAGGGGAAAAGCGGATTATCGGCATTGGCCGCATTGTGACAGGGCAGAGAAAAAGCGGTGCTACTTTTCCGATAGAATTGGCAATAGGCGAGGCCAGAGTCGGTGAGCACCGCGTGTTCACAGGATTTATTCGCGACCTCACCGAAAAACAGCAAGTTGAGCAACGTGTGCAGGAACTTCAAGCAGAATTGATCCATTCCGCCAGGCTCGCGAGCCTCGGCGAGATTTCGTCGATGATTGCCCATGAGACCAATCAGCCGTTGTCGGCGGCGGGAACTTATCTGGACGTGGCGCGTGAACTTCTGGCATCTGCCAAGCAAGAAGATCGCGAACGTGGCGTCAAAGTTCTCGATCAGGTTCAGGCACAAATTCGCCGCGCTGGTAATACGATCCGCCGTATTCGCGAATTCGCCCAGAAAAAAACACCGGAACTCGCTCTCGAGGACATTAACCGCCTGATTGAAGAAGCAAACGGTATTGCCTCCATTGGTTCCAAAAGCAAAAGCATACTTACAACTTTTGACCTTTCCCCTGATCTCCCTCTCATGATGGTCGACCGAATTCAGATACAACAGGTCATCATGAACCTGGTCCGCAACAGCATCGAGGCGATGACTGATCAACCACGGCGGGAGCTCACTTTGCGTTCCCGTATCAACGAAGCTGGGGAGCCGGAAGTCAGCGTGATGGATACGGGGCCCGGCGTTCCAGAGAAAGTGGCACGTCAATTGTTTACCCCCTTCATGACAACAAAATCAGGCGGAACAGGATTGGGACTTGCTATTTGCCGTTCTATTGTCGAAGCCCATGGTGGCAGCTTGTGGCTCGAGCCCAGACCCAAAGGCGGCGCTGTTTTCAAGTTCACGCTGCCCATAAAGGCAAAGGCCTGACAAGATGGCCGAGATCATTCATGTTATTGATGACGATGAGGGCGTTAGAGACTCTCTTTGCCTGTTGCTCGAAACCAAAGGCTACGCAACCAGAGCCCATGGGTCATGCCAGGATTTTCTGCATGATCTGTCTGTCGCGGATGCCCTTTGCGTGGTGGCTGACATGCAAATGCCGTTGATGGGTGGCCTGGATTTGCAAAAGCATTTGCTCGAAAATTCCATTGACCTGCCATTCATAGTCGTGACCGGTTATGGCGACGTTCCGAGTGCGGTGCAGGCTCTGAAATCTGGCGCGGTGGATTTCATCGAAAAGCCGTTGAACAAGGATTTGTTTCTCGCAGCGATTGGCAAAGCAGCAGAAGCCAGACGCTCAAGCATTAAATTGACCAACGAGGTTTCTTCGGCGCGCCAGAAAATTGCGGTTCTGACGCCCCGCGAAAGGGATGTATTGCTCCATCTCATTGCCGGCAGTCCCAACAAGATCGTTGCCTTTGAATTGGGGATTAGCGCACGCACCGTTGAGAACCACCGGGCACGTCTCATGGTCAAAATGCAGGTCGATAGCCTCGCAGAATTGGTTCGAATTTCGCTTGAGGCTGGCGTTATGCGGAAAGAATAGCGTTGGCAGGCGTTTAGGTGTTTTTCCGGACTGGTGGATGGACGACAAGCATGGAACAATGGCGGGAATCATAACGTCAATTGGTGTGTCGTGATGCGGCAGATGGGCTTCCATACGAAATTAGGCTAGCGGGACAATGCAAGAAACCAGCGGGATTCCTACCATATATCTCATTGATGATGACGACGCAGTACGCGATTCCCTTGATGTCTATCTGACTATGAAGGGCATGAAGGTCGTTACCTTCAACTCTGGCCAGGTTCTTCTGGATTATGATTTGGTTGACCCTAACCTTTTGATACTTGACGTAAATTTGCCTGAACTTGATGGTTTTTCCCTGTTGGATACTTTGCGATACAGGGGATGTGACGCGCCGGTTGTTTTTATCACGGGGCTTGGCAATCCAGACGTTCGGGCGAAAGCCGAACGCGCTGGAGCTGCGGCATTCTTCGACAAGCCGATAGATGCGCCAGTTTTTTTTAAGACGGTGGCAAAGCTTGTTGCCCGGGACATCAGCTGACAATCATTGAGTAGAATTACTCACGTAATATTCCCGTCTATTCCTTAACATTCGTTCGTAGTTTGATGGCCCTTACTTACTACAGGCAGGACAAATTGAGGGATATAGCCATGTTACGTTCAGTAGATTGCAATTCAAATATCTCCGCAAAAAGTCATTTTACATCACAGACCCTGCAGCACTTGATGGAGCCGGAAATGCTGCGGCTCCTTGATAGCAAGGAGAAGAGCGCGCTCGAAAGCGTGAACTGGTCAATAAAGACTGTTGCCAAGGGAAGCTCACTCATTGATCAGGGTGAAGATACGGATACCATATATGTTCTGCTCTCGGGTTGGGCTTTCAGCTATCAGACATCGCAAGAGGGCGAGCGGCAAATTCTTGACTTCCTTGTGAATGGCGCATTGCTTGGCTTCTGCTATGGCCGGGCCAGTTGGTATGGCGTAGAAATGGTCACTGATTGCACCATTGCTGCTTTGCCATATTCACAATTCCGACAGTTGCTTGCGAAGTTTCCGCTGCTGGCCGTTGGCATCGCTGACAAGATTTCCGAGAGCGAAATGCGCGCTCACGAACATCTGATCAGCCTCGGACGCCGCAGTGCCCGCGAGCGTGTTGCAGCCCTTATTGTTGAGCTCATGTCACGCGGACAATCTGATGAATCCGCAGTTCATGGCAGCGCTTTGGATTTGCCGGTCACGCAGATCATGATTGCCGACGCACTTGGGTTATCCAACGAGCATGTGTGCAGAACCCTGGCCAAACTTGCCCACCAGGGAATCCTGGAATTCGACCGGCATGTCATGAAGGTTCTTAACCCCTATGCACTCGCGGTGGCAGCTGGACGGGTTACCAACGATTTGACTCCGATGAGATTGCCAGCAGGGATAGCGGCATAGTGACATGTTAATATTGACCTGGCTCATGGCGTGGGGCGCCTGTCATATCTATTTTGTTGCCACCAATGGATGTTGGCAGGAATGCAATGAGCAGGGAAGCAAGCAGGGTTCTGGAACGCAACGCCATAATCGCTGAAGCGTTGCGTGAGGCCGCCAGATTACTAACGGCACAAGATGACAAATCATTTCGCGCCGTCGCCTATCTGAATGCCGCAAAAACGGTTGAAGAGTTGGGTGTGGATGTAGCTGTCATTGCGGCCAAGGGGCCTGACGCACTTGATTCTCTGCCCCATGTTGGAAAATCAATTGCCACGGCCATTCAGCAGTTAATAGCGACCGGGCGCTGGCCGATGTTGGAACGGCTCCGGGGAACGCTGGATCCTGAGTTGGCATTTCAAGATGTTCCCGGCATTGGCCCGGCATTTGCCCAACTCATTCACGAGCACCTACATGTGGATACGCTTGAGGCTTTGGAAGCCGCCGCACATGACGGACGCCTTGACACAGTGCCCGGCATTGGCAAGCGCCGGGTGAAAATCATCCAAAATTCACTTGCCGGCATTCTGTCGCGGAGACGACCTGTGCAGGCGCAGCTAATTGCGACGGCTCTACTTGATGTTGGCATGATTTTGGACGTGGACCGGGAATACCGGGACAAGGCTACGGCCGGTGAATTGAAGCTGATAGCGCCGAAGAGATTTAATCCCGAAGGCGTGGCGTGGCTGCCCATTCTCCACACTGAGCGAGATCAATGGCAATTCACAGCGCTTTTCTCGAATACGGCACGGGCCCATGATCTGGGGAAAACGGCAGACTGGGTCATTATCTTCTACACGCACGATCACACGGTGGAGAACCAATGCACGGTCGTGACGGAAAACAAGGGGCAACTCAAGGGCAAGCGGGTAATCCGGGGGCGCGAAGAACAGTGTGCCGAATTTTACCGTGACCTTGCCATAGATTGATCGAAGTCAATGTTGGAACACCGGTGGGTTGCGA
Source organism: Rhodobiaceae bacterium (assembly GCA_031409595.1). Classification (GTDB taxonomy): domain Bacteria; phylum Pseudomonadota; class Alphaproteobacteria; order Rhizobiales; family Aestuariivirgaceae; genus Aestuariivirga. The sequence continues at coordinate 10,386 of JANNXN010000194.1, read as the reverse complement.
TAATGAGACTATAAGTTTCAATCCCTATGCAGAGGAGATGCAAAATGAAAGTAAGATCTATGTTGCCTACACTTTGGGGCGAAAACCGGAATGAGAGTCAGCCATTTCGCTTGCTTCAAAGCGAAATTGACAGGTTGTTCAATGAGTTCACGTCGGATTTTTCGATGGTGGGACGCTGGAATGGAAATGGCCGCCTTGCTGTTCAACTTGATGTTGCAGAGACGGACAAGACCCTTGAGGTGACCGCCGACCTGCCAGGTGTCAATGAGAAGGATATCGACATTTCCCTCGCGGGAGACGTGCTGACGATCAAAGCCGAGAAGAAGTCTGACAAGGAAGAAAAGACAAAGGACTATCATTTGGTCGAACGGTCTTACGGGACGTTTGAACGCAGCATGATGCTGCCATTTCAGGCCGACGCCGCAAAGATTGACGCCAAGTTCGAGAAAGGTGTTCTCAAGCTGACGGTTCAAAAACCAGCAGACGCCCAGAAAAAATTGCAGAAGATTGAAGTTAAGGCTGCAGCATAGCCCTCTCCCCTCCGCTATGTTGCATTTGAGGAAGGGACTGCACGTTGTCCCCCGCTCCCTTCCTCCCTTTTTTCACTTTTTAGATTGGGAAAGATATGAAAGCGAATCGCACCTGGATTGTAGTTGCCGACGGCGCTCAGGCAAGAATTCTGCTCTATACGGAACGGGCCCATGACGTCCGGCAGCTCCCTGATCAGTTCTTTCACGATGATCACCCACCAACACATGAATTGGTTACAGATCATCAGGCACGTGTTCATGAATCAGTTGGTTCCGTGCGGCATGCCATTGAGCCGCGCATTGATCCACACAAACAACGCAAACAGCAATTCCTGGCGAAAATGGCGGAGCATCTCGACTCTGCGGCTGAGCGCGGCGAATTCGAACATTTGGTTATTGTGGCGCCGGCGACGGCAATGGGTGAATTGCGCAAGGATCTCAGTCCGAAACTGAAAAAAATGCTGTTTGCAGAAATCGTCCACGACTATTCGCACCAGACTAATGACTACATCTTCGAGCAAATCAAGAATGACTTGCCCTTCTGACCGGCATTTCAGGAGAAAATCATGGTCGTAAACATGGGAATAATCGATCGCGTTGTCCGGGTTATTGCGGGTGCGCTGCTTATTGCTGGCGCGGTGCTTTCGCCTGATACGCCATATAGCTATCTGGGATGGCTGGGATTATTCCCTATTGCTACCGCTTTTGTGGGCTATTGCCCCTTCTACACAATCCTGGGTGTCAAAACCAATTAGTCGGAGAGGAAAATAGTCATGCCCTACAAGACAGTTATGGTGGTACTAAATGACGCGGATCGCACTGAACAGCTGCTTGATGCGTCCAGCTCGATAGCACTCAAATGCGATGCTCATCTCGTCGGCCTCTATGTACTTCCTGCGGTGCAGATCTATGCCGACGTTGGGATGATGTCGACGCCGATCCTGTTTGAAGGCTATCGCGACTTGTTCCAGGCGAAACTGAATGCTGTTAAGGGGCGCTTTGATGATCGAGTTAAGCGTGATGGATTGAAGGGCGAATGGCGGACTATCGAATCCCCATATCCCAATATTGCTGAAAGCGCCATTACGCATGGCCGGCAAGCCGATTTGATTGTCATCAGTCAGATTAATGGGGAACCTGAAAGTGGCGTTGAAAAAGATCTTGCTGAACGGTTGATCATGGAATCCGGCCGGCCGGTCTTGATGATTCCGCGGAAGGGTCGCTTTGCCCCTGCTGGTGAGGGTTTCGCAGAAAAAGCTTTGATTGGCATCAACGGAACGCGCGAGTCTGCACGGGCCATGTATGATGCAATACCGCTGCTCAGCTTGATCAAAGAAACCCGCGTCATTTGGGTTGACCCCTACAAACAACGGAGTGAGGCGGGAGATGTTCCAGGTGCTGATGAAGCAATGGCTTTGTCGCGCCACGGGCTGAATGTTGTTGCCGAACCCATGATGACCAATGGCCGTAACCCGGGCGAAGCGCTTCTGTTGCGGGCCAATGATCTCGGCGCTGAACTGGTTGTGATGGGCGCCTATGCCCACTCACGGATGCGCGAATTTGTCTTTGGCGGGGCAACCAGCCATGTGCTGGAGAATATGACCGTGCCCGTGTTGATGTCTCACTGAGAGGTGCCAGACCGTGGAGCTGAGCAAAATCAGAATTGAGATGGCCCGTGATCCGGAGTTTCCAGAGGGAAGCGCGCGGCATGGCTATGAATTCGTGGCGCCACTCGACCGAAAACGCCATATCGACGCAAAGGCTTGGATGGCCAACCGGGAAAGATGCCGGGTCAAGCGTTTTTGGCATAACGAGCCCGATGAAGTTGGCCATCTTGTCCGAAAACCCGGTGGATCCTGGGCATTTCACTATGACATCCACGGTGACATCAATGATGACGAGGCAGGCTATCGATTTGGAGACCATGCCTTGATTCCTGGTGAATATATTTCAATCCGCGAACACGACGAGGAATTGCGAACCTTTCGAATTGTCTCGGTTGTGCCGCTCGATCAGCTTCATCACTAACACTTCGGGACTTGATGTCGATCAAGGTGCTCAGTTCAACATTGGCGTAGAAGTGAAATGGCTTTGTTGACCTCGGGAGTTACAACCATGACAAGCAAAATACTATGCGCGATTGACGACACTGAACATGCGGAGAATGCAGTTGTTTATGCCGCCGAACTCGCCAAAAAGACAGGCGCTGAACTTACAGTTTGTACAGTCAATGTTTTGACGGGCGGACTTCGCGGCCCGCCGATCTTCCTGCATAATGATTCTGACGTCAAAAAAATGCTCGACCATGCGGCTGAGGTAGCACGCCAACACGGAGTCAAGAATCCAGCAGAAACCGAGCTGAAAGGGCGGGAAATTTCAACTTCCGTTGTCCAATATGCAGAGCAAAACGGATTTGACCAAATTGTTACCGGTACTGGCGACAAGCGTGGTCTGTCTCGCCTGGCGCTCGGTTCGGTCGCCGCTGACATTGTGAGCCGTGCCCACTGCACGGTTACGGTGGCGAGGTAAACCGAGAAACGAACTTAATTCAACATTATGGAGATTCAAATGAGTGATAAGTCCTTGAAACATGTGGTCGAAGCTGAACTGGAATGGGAACCAAGCATTGATGCGGAGCACATCGGCGTCACTGCGGAAGATGGCGTGATAACCTTGACTGGCCACGTCAGCACTTACGCGGAGAAGTTTGCCGCGGAAAAGGCCGCAAAGCGCGTCAAAGGTGTGAGGGCAATTGCCCAGGAAATTGAAATCCGCTTTCCCAACGACAAGAAAACATCTGATGATCAAATCGCCAAACGGGCGTTGGATATCATCGCTTGGGATTCAATCATTCCCAAAGACAAGGTGCAAGTAAAGGTACAAAGCGGATTTGTGACCCTTACCGGCGAAGTGGACTGGTTTTTTCAACGTGATGATGCCGAACATGCCGTCAGAAAGCTTGCTGGCATCAAGGGCATAGCCAATGAAATCCGCATCAAGCCAAAGGTCTATGCACATGACATCAAGGAGCGGATCGAGACGGCCCTGAAACGCAATGCCGAGTTTGAAGCCGATTCAATAAAGGTATCGGTGCTGGATGGCCGCGTTACGCTCGATGGCAAAGTGAAGGCTTGGTATGAGCGAGACCTTGCCGAGCGGACGGCCTGGAACGCACCAGGTGTAGTTTCGGTCGTTGACCACATCAACATCATGTAGAGAGAGGTAGCTATTGTTTCGGCGGGCTGATCATTGAGCTCGCCGAAATTCATTCAGGTCTTACATTTCAATTAAAGTTCCCGCGCGACGCTTTAGGATTTTTAGGGCGTCTTCGAGTTTGCCTATTCCAGCCATGGTTCCGCCTGCTGATACAAAATCCATCGCAGCTTTCACCTTGGGGCCCATGCTTCCGGCGGCGAAAGACTCCGAGTGCAGTTCACCGGCTCTGACTTGCTCAATCCGTTTCTGCTGCACAGTTCCCCAGCCGTTATAGACGCCGTCAACATCGGTTAGCATCAGGAGTATATCCGCGCTGATCTGCCGGGCAAGAAGGCCGCTGGCGTGATCTTTATCTATTACGGCTTCCACGCCAATGAAGGAACCGCTGGCGAGCCGCACAACCGGGATACCGCCGCCGCCAGCGCATATTACGGTAACGCCATGCTTGATGAGCAATCTAATGACGCCAATCTCAAGTGAAGGCTCGGGTGACACGCATCAACCCAGCGGCGTTCACCAAAGTTTCTGCACTCGGCATTGATGAACAGCGCGTCCAGGCTATCCTCGAAGTCATTGACTCGCCGTCCCAGTGGATAGGTCTCGGACATCAATTTCGAATAATCGCCCATGTCGTCACCTGGCAATCCGACAACGCGCTCCAAATCCCGTTGAGTGCCGTGTTCCGCAAAGGCAGCGACTGGGCGGTGTTCAGGATTGTGGATGGAAGGGCCAAATTGGCCAAAGTCAAGACGGGCCGGATGAACTCAACACATGTCCAAGTTCTGGCGGGTTTGAACGAGGGCCAGTCTGTCATTGTACACCCGAGCGATTTGATTGAAGATGGGGTGAGCGTTGAAATCCGACAAGGACCCGGAGAATGATGGTGTCAAAATTCAACGTTCCTTTCGTCGCATTCATTGGTGGCATTTGACCTCATTTGCATCAAGTTTCCGGGCGGACAAGAAATTGGAAGTCCGCCGGGTCAGCGCCGTCTATCCAGGCCATAACTGAACTTGCCAGGCTACGCCCTGCGGTCCTGAAATTCTCATTGATGTAGATGATTTCTGGTCGCAGCAAGCTCAATAGCTGCGAGGACTCCTTGGTCACGAGATCAACATCTCGGCCAATTCGAAGGCCACTTTCAGTCAGCCCTGCACCGATTGCAAGGGCCGCACTTGCGGCACTGCAGATAATGCCATCAGGTTTTGCTTCCTCTCGGCTTAGCGTTCGGCCTCTCTCAATGATTTCGCCAAGCTCAGTATCGATATCGATGTTGCCAAGCCAGAATTCGCGCAGGCCAAAGGCTCGCAATCCTGCCTCAAAGCCAGAGCGCGTATGTTTATGGAACAACAAATTTGAGGGTGGGCCAAGCAGCGCAATATTTTCGCGGCCCCTGCCGTCAAGAATTTTCACCGCCTCGTGTGCGAAAGCATGATTATCGAAATCATGATAGGGATGGATTACTCCCATGCTGGTTCGCCCGTGGGTGGCAAACGGCATGCCGTGTTCCAAAAGATAACTCACGCGCGGGTCATCTGGCTGGGTGCGTGAAATGATAACGCCATCCGCTGAACCTGTTTCGACAATATAGCGAATTGGTTCCATGGGGTCTGACAAGGAATAGGGGGTAACCACCAGATGGTAAGAAGTACCCGAAAGCGCATCTGATATTCCGTAAACCATTTCCGAAACCAATCCCATGCTTTCTTCTTTGGTATTGAGCACGAGCGCAATGACATTGGTTTTGCCCGTACGCAAGCGCACGCCAGCGCGGTTGGGGCGATAGCCGATTTGCTTGGCGATAAGTTGCACACGCTTTTTGGTGGCCTTGCTGATATCGGGCCCGTCCTTTAGGGCCTGGGAAACAGTTGAGACACCAAGGCCAGTCATGAAGGCGATGGTTTTCAGTGTCGGGCGGCGGTCGGTTGAAAGATAATCACTGGTCATAAAATTACCGTCCCAAAAGCTTCTCACCCAAATACGGAGAATGACGCTACCATCCAAAATTCAAAATTCCTAGAATTTCTGTAACGATCTAGTTCGTTGTTTTGCATTGCAATGCAGCATTTTTCTTATATTTTTGGACAGTAAACTGAATCGTTGCAGAAAATTTTATTTTGAACTAGCCTTCATGCGTAAACTACAAAAACGGGAGGAATGTTACATGCATTACAAGTCAATGATCGCAGCACTTGCTGCCACTGTTTCAATGGCCTTTATCGGTTCCGTAAAGGCTGCTGACGTTGAAGTTACCCACTGGTGGACATCTGGCGGCGAAGCGGCCGCTGTGGCGGAATTTGCCAAGGCCTTTGATGCCACCGGCAACAAATGGGTTGATGGCGCCATCGCCGGTTCGGGCGACGTGGCCCGCCCCATTATCATTTCACGCATTTTGGGCGGAAACCCCATGGGCGCCACACAGTTGAACCCCGGCAAGGATGCTGATGATCTGGTGAAAGCCGGATTGATGGAAGACCTGACGGAGCTCGCCAAGAAGGAGGACTGGGCCAACATTCTGCGTCCCAAGTCACAGCTTGAAGGCTGCACCGTTGATGGCAAGGTTGTTTGCGTTCCCGTGAACCTGCATTCGGACCAGTGGATGTGGACCAACCGCAAGGTGTTCAAGGATGCGGGCCTCGAGCCGCCCAAGAACTGGAACGAGCTCGTGGCCGCTGCACCAGCGCTGCAAGCCAAGGGCATCATTCCGCTGGCAGCCGCCGAAGGCTGGCCGATCCGCCTGCTGCTGTCCGACATTGCGGTGGCGGTGGGTGGTGTGCCGCTGAAAATCAAGGTGTTCAAGGAACGCGATCTTGAAGCTGCCGGTGGTCCGGAAATGCTAAAAGTATTTCAGGCGATGGACGCTGCTCGCAACATGGTCGATCCCAAGACCATGGTTCCCCAGTGGAACGAAGCGGTTGGCTTGGTGATCAGCGGCAAGGCTGCTGCCAACGTCATGGGCGATTGGGCCGGCGGTGAATTCCAGGTTGCCGGCATGAAGGCCGGCGAAGATTATGACTGCCTGCCGGGACTTGGCCTGGAAGCCGTATTGGATACTGGCGGCGACGTGTTCTATTTCCCAAAGAACAAGGATCCGGAAGTAACCAAGGCACAGCTTGTCATGGCTTCCATGATGGTCACCAAGGAAGTTCAGGTTGCCTTCAATCTCAAAAAAGGCTCGTTGCCCATGCGCGCCGATGTGGACCTCGCGGCGGCCAATGACTGCATGCAGAAGGGCTTGGCCATTCTTGCTGACCCGACAAAGGTGTTCCCTGGCGAAATCCAGATGGTTGACCGCGATACGCTCAACCAGATCCGCGACCTTTATAACAACTTCTTTTCTGACAAATCCGTTACACCGGAAGTGGCACTGGCCCAGTTTGTAGAAGTCATCAAGAACGCACCTCCGCTTTAAATCATTCGCACCAAGCTGAGGAAAGCGACATGAAAATCGATCCGGCAGAAATGCCGGATCGGTTTGAATATTGCCCTGCCCGGAGCCCAGTACCATGAACCGGCCAAATCCACTTTTTCGCAATCTGAATTCGAAATTGGCGTCATTGCCAATGATCTTCATCGTGCTGTTCGTGTTTATTGGCGGCACGTTCTGGACGGTGGCTTCGTCCTTCACCAACATCAAAACACTGCCGATTTTTACGCCAGCGGAATTTTATGACGCTTTTGTGGGGATGGCCCAATATCAAAGGCTGTGGCGCTCGTCGCGCTGGATAACGTCAATCACCAATCTTGCCATCTATGGCTCACTCTACACTATTTTTGCTTTTGTCATCGGCTTCTGGCTCGCCGTGCTCATGGACCAGAAAATCCGCCTCGAAGGGGTGTTCCGCACCATTTATCTTTATCCCTTCGCACTCTCACTCATTGTGACCGGCCATGTCTGGGCGTGGATACTAAATCCGGCCTTTGGCATTGAAGGCACCGTGCGCAAGATGGGCTGGGAAAGTTTCACCTTCGACTGGTTGACCAATCGCGAGATGTCGATTTATGCCGTGGTGATTGCCGGCCTGTGGCAGGGCACCGGGCTGGTGATGGCGCTGATGCTGGCGGGGTTGCGCGGCATTGATGATGAAATCTGGCGCGCCGCCCGCATTGACGGCATTCCCAAGTGGCGCACCTACATTCAAATTGTTTTGCCGATGATGCGGCCCGTGCTGATTACCACATTTGTTATCGTGGCCTCGGGGGCTGTCCGGGTTTACGATCTCGTGGTGGCGCTCACCCAGGGCGGTCCCGGCCTGTCGTCGCAGGTCCCGTCCATGTATGTCTATGAGGGGATGTTTGTTGGCGCGTTGGCACAGGGCACGGCGGCGTCCTCCATCATGCTGCTTGCCACGGCAATCATCCTCATTCCGTGGGTGATCGTTGAATTCGGCAAGAAGAAACAGGCCTGAGAACATTATGGCAAATTCAATTACCACGCTGCCCGAACCCTTTGGCCCCAAGCCCAGGCCATTTTTTGCTCCTGGCCGGGTGATGATCTATGCGGCGCTCATCATTACATCAACCTACTATCTGATACCGCTCTATGTGATGATCATCACGTCGGTGAAAGACCTGGACGCCATCCGCTATGGCAATATTTTCATTCCGACGTCCAACCCTACCTTTGCGCCATGGGTCAAGGCTTGGTCAGAAGCCTGCACGGGGCTCAAATGCAGCGGTCTCGCTCCCGGCTTCTTCAATTCCGTCAGTATCACGGCACCCAGCGTCATCGTGTCGATCGCCGTGGCAGCGGTCTCCGGGTATTCGCTGGCCAACTGGCCGTTCAAGTTTGGCGAGTTTTTTTTCACGGTGCTGCTGGTTGGATCGTTTGTGCCCTACCAGGTCATGCTTTATCCGCTGGTAATCATCACCAGGGAGATGGGCATTTACTCAACCCTGTGGGCGGTGATCTTCATCCACACGGTTTTTGGCCTGCCCATTCTCACATTGCTGTTCCGGAACTATTTTGCGTCTCTGCCGCCCGAACTCTTCAAGGCCGCGCGCGTCGATGGCGCAGGCTACTGGCGCATATTTTTCCAGGTGATGATGCCCATGTCGGTGCCGATTTTCACGGTTGCCGTCATCCTGCAGGTCACCGGCATCTGGAACGACTTCCTCTTCGGGGTGATTTATGCCGGCCCGACAAATTATCCGATGACCGTGCAGCTCAACAACATCGTGAATTCGCTGCAGGGCGTGAAGGAATACAATGTGGACATGGCGGCAACAATTCTCACCGGCCTTGTGCCGCTCACCATCTATTTCGTTTCTGGCAAATATTTTGTCCGTGGCATTGCCGCGGGCGCAGTGAAGGGTTGATATAATGGCCATGAAATCCCCCAGCGTATCGATCAAGGGGCTGGCTCTGAGCTATGGCGCCGTGTCAGTCCTCCAGAATCTCGATCTCGACATCGCCCAGGGTGAATTCATCGTGCTTCTCGGACCATCGGGATGCGGCAAGTCGACCCTGCTGAATTGCATCGCTGGTCTTTTGGAGCCAAGCGAGGGGCAGGTCTTCATCAATGGCAAGAATGTCACCTGGGAAGAACCCAAGGACCGCGGCATTGGCATGGTCTTCCAGTCCTACGCGCTCTATCCGCAAATGACCGTTGAGAGAAATCTCTCCTTCGGCCTGCGGGTGAGCGGGCTGCCAAAAGACGAAATCAGCAAGCGCGTCAAGCGGGCTGCCGCCATGCTGCAACTTGAGGAACTCCTGCTCCGCAAGCCCACGGCGCTTTCCGGCGGGCAGCGGCAGCGCGTGGCCATCGGGCGCGCCCTGGTGCGCGATGTTGATGTCTTCCTGTTCGATGAGCCGCTCTCAAATCTCGATGCCAAGCTCCGCGCTGAACTGCGCGTTGAAATCAAGCGCCTGCACCAGAAGCTTGGCAATACCATGATCTATGTGACCCATGACCAGATCGAGGCGCTGACCCTGGCCGACCGCATTGCCATCATGAAAGGCGGCGTGATCCAGCAGCTTGCCGCCCCGCAAGAGGTGTACAACCGGCCCTCGAACCTGTTCGTGGCCGGCTTCATCGGATCGCCCTCCATGAATTTTCTGGACGGCACGATTTCCGGCACCGGCGCCAATGCCAGGTTCAGCTTCGACGGTGGTAAAATCTCGCTCAAGGACTACGTGCCGGAGCGCCCCTTGGCGGGAGGTGCCACAACGCTGGGCGTCAGGCCGGAGCATATCCGCCTCAACGAGGCCAACGGGAAGGATGGCTCTGGCGCTTTCGCTGCGGTCGTTGAACTGGTCGAGCCCATGGGTTCCGACAGTCTGGTCTGGCTCAACGTCGACAAGCAGAGCCTGTCCGTGCGGGTTGAATCAAGCCGCCATTTTGCGCCGGGAGAGAAGGTCAAGGTGCAATTCCGCATCGGTCTTGCCTCGCTCTTTGACGAGAAAACGGGAGACAGACTCTGAGCTGCGGCCCCGCCGCAACAACAGACTTCAGAGCACCACCCCACTGACTTCGAGGACCAACCATGCCCCAGCGACTGTCATTTCAACTTTACTCGGCCCGCAAGTTTGAGCCCTGGGGCAAAATCCTGCCCATGCTGGCGACAGTTGGCTACACGGAGGTCGAAGGTTTTGGCGGCGTCTACGGCAACCCGGCCGCCTTCCGCGCCGAGCTTGAGG
>JANNXN010000193.1:0-5340 GCA_031409595.1 Rhodobiaceae bacterium | reverse complement strand
CACATCGCGCAGGGTGTTATTCCGATGGCGCTGCAGGCGGGCTATGATATCACGGTGATTGATCCCCGCGGGGCGTTTGCCACGGGTGCCCGCTTTCCTGGTGTTGCGCTTCATGCGGATTGGCCCGATGAGATTTTGCCGCGGCTTGGCCTTGATGCCCGAACGGCATTTCTGGCTCTCACGCATGATCCCAAGATTGATGACCCGGCCTTGGCAATGGCTCTGAAGTCGGAGGTTTTTTATATCGGTGCGCTGGGTTCAAAGAAAACCCAGGGCTCTCGTATCGACCGATTGAAGGCACTGGGATTTGATGATGCGGAGTTGGCGCGCATTCATGGGCCAATAGGACTATCCATCGGGGCCAAGGGGGCTGCGGAAATCGCCATATCGATCATGGCTGAAATGACCAAAACTTTGCGGCTGGGTGACTGAGATGGAATTTGGCGAGATGCCAGTTGCCAGCGCTCAGGGTGCGGTGTTGGCCCACTCAGTTGGCCTCAGCGGCGGGGTGTTTAAAAAGGGCCGCGTGCTGAGTGCGTCCGATGTGGCGCTTCTGGCGGCTTCTGGCGTTTCAAAAGTATTTGCGGCGAGACTGGGCCCTGAGGATGTTTCGGAAGATGAGGCAGCGCGGGCATTGGCTGCCAGGATTTGTGGGCCGGGTGTCAGTGCACAGGAGCCGTTTACGGGCCGCGCCAATCTTTATGCCCAAGTGCGCGGCCTGGTTGTGGTTGATAGCGCCCGCGTAAATCAACTCAATCGCGTGCATGAAAGCATAACCTTTGCGACGGTTGCCGAATACAGCCTGGTTGAGAATCGCCAGATGATTGCCACGGTTAAAATTATCCCATTTGCCGTGCCGCGAAAAATACTGGATGCAGCGATGGCCGTCATTGATGGCGAGGCCTTGATCAAGGTTGAAGCCCTGAATGCAAAGCGTGTTGGCCTTGTCATTACCAGGCTGCCCCGCAGCAAGGCATCGCTTTTGGAAAAATCCGAACATGCCATGCGTGAGCGTGTAAAGGCTTTGGGCAGCGACCTGTCGGACGTGATCATCTGCGATCATTCAATTGATGCCGTGAAGAACGCGACAGCGAAATTGGATGCGGCGGGCTGCAATCCAATTCTGCTGTTTGGGGCATCGGCGATTGTGGATCGGGGCGATGTGATCCCGATGGGGCTTGTGGCTGCTGGAGGTGAGGTTGTTCACCTCGGCATGCCAGTCGATCCGGGGAATTTGATGATGCTGGGTTCGCTTAAGGGGGTATCCGTGATCGGTGTGCCAAGTTGCGCGCGTTCGCCCAAAGTGAATGGGTTTGACTGGGCATTGCAGCGGGTGATGGCGGGAATTCCAGTTTCATCCCATGACATTATGGATATGGGGGCAGGGGGGCTTCTCGCAGAAATTTCGAGCCGGCCTTTGCCGCGCGAGGGCAGGCCTGAGCCGCAGCGGGCGCCAAAAATTGCAGCCATTGTTCTGGCGGCTGGCAAATCTTCACGGATGGGAAGCAACAAGCTGCTGGCGGATTTTGGCGGCAAGCCGCTGTTGCGACATGGCGTTGACAATATTCTAAGCTCGGATGTTCAGCATCTTGTTGTGGTTACGGGGAATGAACCCGAACGGGCCAAGGCGGCGCTGCAATCGCTTGACGTCAAATTTGTTCACAATGAAAACTTCGCGAAGGGGCTTTCCACGTCCCTCAAATGCGGGCTTGCGGCCCTTCCAGCAGACGTGGATGCGGCCCTGATTTGCCTCGGTGACATGCCGCTGATAGACGCCCAAACCATTAACCGGTTGATCTCATCATTCAGCATGGCCGACCATCGCACCATCTGCGTGCCGGTTCATGGGGGCAAGCGCGGCAATCCGGTGTTGTGGGGGCGGCAACATTTCGCCGGGCTGCTTGCCATTGAAGGCGATCAGGGCGGAAGGCTTTTGATGGACGAGTTGTCGGATGAAGTGGTGGAGGTCGATGTCAAGACCGATGGCGTATTGGTTGATGTGGATACACCCCAGGCGCTGGCCGAAATCAGATCAGCTTTGAACCCTTGAAGCTCGCATGGCCCTGGCGGCCTATAATCACGTGATCATGGAGGACGATGCCGAGTTTTGAACCGGCATCCAAGATTTTGCGGGTCATGTCGATATCGGCAATTGAAGGGGTGGGATCACCCGAGGGGTGATTGTGCACGAGGACGATTGCCGAGGCTGAAAGTTCGAGCGCGCGCTTGATGACTTCGCGGGTGTAGACCGGGGTGTGATCGACGGTGCCTTCCTGTTGCACTTCATCGGCGATCAGCTGGTTCTTTTTGTCGAGAAACAGGATGCGGAACTGTTCCTTGGTCTCGAAGGCCATGGCCGCACGGCAGTATTCGAGGATGGCGGTCCAGGAACTGAGCAGGGGACGACTAATGACTTCCCCCTTCATCAGGCGCAGTGCCGCAGCGCGAATGAGTTTGAGTTCTGTTGTAACCGCTTCGCCAACGCCAGCCACCTCCGTGAGGCGTTCCGGTGCGGCGCTGATCACTTCCGCGAAGGTGCCGAACTTTGCGAGCAATGCCTTGGCGATGGGTTTTGTGTCGCCGCGTTTGATGGCCCTGAACAGAACCATTTCCAGCAACTCGTAATCGGGCAGGGCTTCGGGTCCGCCTTCGCGAAAGCGTTCGCGCAGGCGCTCGCGGTGGCCGAGGAAATGAGGCTTTATGGGAGCCTCTCCGAAGCCTTTTGACATGCTCTATTGCTTATAGGGCGGGCAGTGCAAGCCGCGGGGTGAAAGCGTGAATATTTCGCAGCCCGTGGCGGTGATGCCGATGGTGTGTTCGAATTGCGCTGACAACGAGCGGTCGCGCGTCACGGCGGTCCAGCCATCGCTCAAAACTTTCACATGGGGCTTTCCGGCGTTGATCATCGGCTCAATGGTGAAGAACATGCCTTCTTTGAGTTCCACACCTTCGCCCATGCGGCCGTAATGCAAGACATTTGGCTGGTCATGGAAAACCTGGCCCAAACCATGGCCACAGAAATCGCGGACGACGGAGCAGCGTTCGGCTTCCGCAAAGGTCTGGATGGCGTAACCGATATCGCCCAGATGCGCTCCGGGCCTCACCATGGCGATGCCGCGCATCAGGCATTCGTAGGTTACTTCGATGAGCCGCTCCGCCTTTCGGCTGATTTCACCTACTGCATACATGCGGCTTGTATCGCCAAACCAGCCATCGACAATCAGTGTCGCGTCAATGTTCACGATATCGCCTTCGCGTAACGGCGTATCGTTCGGAATTCCGTGGCAGACCACATGGTTGATCGATGTGCAAATGGATTTGGTGTAACCGCGATAGCCGATTGTCGCTGGAATTGCGTGATTGTCACGGGCAAATTCGACCATGAAATCGTCCAATGCCTGTGTGGCGGCGCCAGCCTTGACCAGGGGCGTGATGAGATCGAGGGCTTCTGCGGTCAATTTTCCAGCTTTGCGCATGCCTTCAAAATCCTCGGGCTTGTGCAACTTTATCCTGCCGGAGCGAGCCGATTTGGCGTCTTGTACTTCAGCGTTCGTCATCTAACCATCCACAATCGGAATCGTTTTATCAACAATGATTTCATTCAGGGTTATATGGCACGTCAGGGCCAGTGCTTCAACTCCAGCGCGCTTTGCCTTCTTGAACTCGTTGAAATAAAATGGATCTTTATCGCTGGCGAGCGCAAAACGTTCGGGCTTTTGGCACTGGATGAGATAGACCATAACGGCGCGCGCACCTTCTGCCACCATATTTGACAGTTCAACCAAATGCTTGGCGCCCCGCTCTGTTACGCAATCGGGGAATTCGGCAAGTCCGGTTTCCCGAAAAAAATGAACATTCTTGATCTCGACGTAGCATGGTCGCCGGTCCGGGTCTTCCAGCAGAACGTCGATACGGCTGTTCCGGCCATATTTTACCTCGGTTCTGAGGGTGGCATAGCCATTAAGCGCCAAGATATGTTGCCGGGAAATTGCCTCGGAAACGATGCGGTTGGGGTGGCCTGTGTTGATGCCGACGAGCCCCTGGTCTGGAAGTTCAACCAGTTCCCAGGTGTGCGGGTATTTGCGGGTCGGGCTTTCCGAACGCGATAACCAAACGGTATTGCCAACTTCTGTCAGGCCCAGCATGGAACCCGTGTTGGCGCAGGACGCGGTAATTGTTTCGCCTGAATCGAGCGCCACATCAGCCAGAAACCGCTTGTAGCGCTTGATCAATTTTCCACGAACGAGAGGTTGTTTGAACTGCATCTTTTGACAGTGGACCAAAGCGGTGGCAGATGTCTAGCGCGCTTCCCGGCAAGCCGGAATCGGCTTGCCGAAAAGGAACCGCGCCAGATCAATACGTTGGAGCAAATCCTTATCGCAAAAGTCTTCAACTTTTGCGGGATTTGCTCCAGGAATGTGTAGAGGGAAATCATGACAACCGTTCCGACCGCTGCCGTCCTGCTCATTGGTGATGAGGTTTTGTCAGGCAGAACCAAGGACAAGAACCTCGGATTCATTGCCGACTATCTGACGCTGCTCGGCGTTGACCTGCGGGAAGCCCGCTGTGTGGCAGATGATGAAGATGACATTGTTGCCGCCGTGAATGCGCTGCGAGCGCGCTACACCTATGTGTTCACAACGGGCGGCATCGGGCCAACGCATGACGACATTACGGCTGACGCCGTTGGCAAGGCGTTTGGCGTGCCGGTTGATCACCACCCGCGGGCGGTTGAAATTCTCCTGGCCTATTTCAAGGAAATCGGGCGCGAACCCAACGAAGCGCGCCTGCGCATGGCGCGGGTGCCGAAGGGGGCGACACTGATTGAAAACGTCGTGTCGAAGGCTCCGGGTTTTCGGATTGAGAACGTATTTGTCATGGCAGGCGTGCCGAAAGTCATGAACGCCATGATGGATGCAATTGCGCCAAGCCTGGAGCGCAGCATTCCCATGCAATCACGCACCGTCACGCTGCAGGGCGGCGAGGGCGATGTGGCTCAGCCCCTGGGAGAAATTCAATCGCGTTATGCGGATGTTTTCATAGGATCCTACCCCTTCGAAGGGCCTACGGGCTTTGCCACAAATCTGGTTGTGAGATCGCGCAATCTGGCGGCGCTGGAAAAAGCCGAGACGGAAGTCAAGGCATTGGCAGCGAGCCTGACGCTAGAGGGCAAGGCGAGGGGCTGGAACTAGATGCCAATTTCATTCTTTGTCCGGCATGCCATTCCAGTGAGCAACCGCGTGGTTCCCAATATGCGCACTGTCACTGAGTTTCTGGTGGCAGAGAGAAGCGAAGGACCACACCTCAGCTTGTGTCGGGCTTCATTGCGTCACAGGCGAG
>JANNXN010000192.1:0-7000 GCA_031409595.1 Rhodobiaceae bacterium | reverse complement strand
TCGAGCGCTTCAGCGATTTTGTCATGCGGGCCACATTGTGGCGCTGCCTTGGTGCTTACAAACAGGACTGGAAGCGAGAGGGCAGCTATGCCGAGTGTAATAATCTTTTTCATCTGCGTATCACCTTTCATCGCCGCCCTTCTCCATGATGCGCGGCTGTCAGGATGAAGGATCGCAGATCAGAAATGAAAAATGAAATGCTGCTTGCTTTCCGAATTGATAGTCTGTCGCTATGACGGGCGTGCAGGTTTTATCTGCTGCTCGATAAAGCGGCTATCGGAAAATGGATGCCTGCGCAGGGTTTTTACGAAATTTGCAACCGATGGTGAATGGCGCCTGCCGGCCATCGATACGAGGCAGATCTCTCGCCATATCTCAGGCTCAATTATCGGGCTTGCGTCGAAGCCCCGTGACACAAGGCTGAATTCCGGTATGGTGCTGATGCCCATTCCGCTGGCCACCATGTTCTGGATCCAGTCTTCACGCTCACTCCGGTAAATCACATTCAGATTGCATTGGGCTTCGCGCATTATGCCTTCAATATGGCTGGCATATTCGCAGTTCATCCGTTCCAGGTAATTCTCGCCGTCCATGTCCGCCAAGGCAACGCCATTTTGGGATGCAAATTTGTGGCCTTTTGGATAGGCAACCAGAAAACGCTCCGAGTAGAGCGGCTGAACATCAAATCGATCGGGAAATCCTTCGGCCTGGGCCATTATGGCAATGTCGATTTCGCCAGTCTCCAGCCTTTCAGCAAGCCTTTGGGGGGTGCCTTCCACCAAACTCAAGCTGATGCCTGGATAGGCATTGCGAAAATTCACCAGCATGGCAGTAAATCGGGCTGGCCCGATTGTGCACATGATGCCAAGCGAAAAGTTTGCCTCTTCCATGGTCAGGAAGCGCCTCGCCTCGCGGCGCACATCGCCAAGCTCATCAATGATTTGTTGAAAGTGCGGCCGCATGAGATGGCCAAGATCGGTCAGGTGCGTGAGGCTGCGCTCACGCCGGAACAACAGCCCGCCCACTTCTTCTTCCAGCTGCTGAATGGCTCGGCTCAGGGCAGGTTGTGAGACATTGCTGTTTTCGGCTGCCTTGGTGAAATTCATCGTTTCGCAGGCTGCGAGGAAGTATCGGATGTGGTGGATATCCAAATTGAACCCCAATCATAGATTCAGCTCACGCCACCCGCAGTTGCTTTTTAAAGCGGCTGTCGGAGAACGAAAATGCGCGTAGAGTCTTGATAAAACTTGTGACTGCAGGCGAGTATCGCCTCCCGGCCATTGTCACCACGCAAACATCGCGTGAAACTTCCGGCTCAATGAGCGGACGGACCTGAATTCCAGGAACTACCGCACTGAACTCAGGGATGAAGCAGATCCCCAATCCGCCTGCGACCATATTCTGAATCCAGTCCTCGCGCTCACTGGCATAGCCCAGGTGCACAACGGCGCCACAGGAATCGGCAATTTCCGACAGGCGATCACGATACTCGCAATTAATTCGCCGCAAATAGTTCTCGCCATCAATTTCAGCAATCGGGACGCCATTCATTTTGGAAAACCTATGAGCGACCGGGAAAGCCACGACAAAACGTTCCTGATAAAGGGGCTCGATATTGAATCTCTCGGGAAATCCGTCGGCGGCGGCCATCAGGGCCACATCAATTTCGCCATTTTCCAGCCTTTCGCTCAATTTTGCTGGCGTCCCTTCTGACATTTGCATGCTGATGCCGGGGTATAATTGGGAAAACTTGCCGAGAATTCCAGTGAACCGGGTGGGGCCCACAGTGCACATGATGCCAAGGTTGAAGTTGGCTTCTTCGAGCGTCAAAAATTTCCTGGCATCCCGCTTCACATCACCCAACTCACTGATGATCTTCTCAAAGTGGGGCCTCATGAGATGACCGAGATCAGTCAGGTGGGTCAGATTGCGTTCCCGGCGGAACAACAGGCCGCCAACTTCTTCCTCCAACTGCTGGATGGCCCGGCTCAATGCGGGTTGCGATACGTTGCATTTCTCGGCGGCCTTGGTGAAGTTCATCGTTTCACAAACGCCGAGAAAATAACGCAAATGATGAATATCCATATTTTTTCCCCTGACTACGCTGTTGATCACACAATTCTGTCACAAACCCGCCCCCTCACGATTATCTAGCATGGCAGCGGCAGCGGGCGCCAATACGGTCGCTCTATGGATACCATAGCCAGAAGGCATTTCAGTTTCCGGTTGCTGGCGGTGAAAGTAACCGGGACGAGGCCGCCAATGGTCTGTCACCACGTCAACTCAAAAAGCCACGGAGCCCCCAATGACCAACACCAAAATGCTTGTCAGTTCTGCGATTGCAGCCCTTGCCGCTGTAGCAGCGTTCCAGACCCCCGCCCAAAGCGGTCCGGCTGCGAAGCCCGATTACACGTTCGAAAAATGTTACGGCATCGCGAAGGCCGGACTGAACGACTGCCAGACATCCACCCATTCCTGCGCTGGAACTTCAATTGCTGACAATCAGGGTGATGCCTGGATCTATGTGCCCGCGGGTACCTGCTCAAAGCTCGTCGGCGGCAGCGCCGCTGCCAAAGTATAGTTCCACGTCAGCTTGCTGTTTCTAAATTCAGCCAGGCGGAAGGAGACTTCTATGAACGCGCAGACGCATACTTCACCATTGCCTGTGAGCGCGGGTATCGGTCTTCGCTCGCCCCACATGCGTGAGGTTCTTGAACGTCACCCTTCCGCTGGCTGGCTTGAGGGTCACGCTGAAAATTTCATGAACCGCGGTGTTGGCGCCAGCATGCTGGACGACATTCGAGGAAATTACGCGCTTTCCATTCATGGTGTCGGCCTATCGCTGGGCTCGGCCCGACCAATGGACTGCCAACATCTTGAACGCCTCAGGCAAGTTTGCCTCCGCTTTGAACCCGCAATGGTTTCGGAGCACGTATCTTGGAGTGTTGGCGACGGTATCTATCTCAATGATCTGCTGCCGGTGCCTTATGACGAGGAAGCGCTGGATATTGTGGCCGGCAATATCTCTCGCACGCAGGATGCCTTGAAGCGGATCATTTTGATCGAAAATCTCTCGGCGTATGTAGGCTTTGCCAGGTCAACCATGACAGAGCCAGAATTTCTCGCCGAGCTTTCCCGGAAAACAGGTTGCGGCCTGCTTCTTGATATCAACAATGTTTACGTGTCCGCACAAAACATGGGATTTGATGCTGAGGCTTATATTGCGGCATTGCCAGCGTCACGCATCATGGAAATTCATCTGGCCGGACATGCCGAAAACCAAACTCCCGATGGGCCGGTGCTTATCGACAATCACGGTTCGTTTGTTCCCCATCAGGTATGGTCGCTCTACGCATCAACGATTGCCAGGATTGGCAAGCGCCCCACGCTCATAGAATGGGATTCAGCTGTGCCGCCACTGGCCACGCTGCTCGGTGAGGCAATGTGGGCTGATCTTCTGGCTGGCGCTGTCACGATGGATAAATCGACGCGGCGCAATCCACCAAAGAACGACACGCCGCATAAGCATTATTTTTCGAACATTGCTGCCGCCGATGAGCGGCAAGCCGTGCAAGTAAATCAAGAAACTCTGGAGGAAACCCATGCCTGATTTGCAATCACTGCAGGATATGATGACGACCGCCATTCTGGGCGGCGATGTTGGACCAATAGCAAACGAACTACATGCAGGCTCAGCGAACGCCGCCAATCGTTTCAACATATTTCGCAACAATTCATACATTTCACTAACTGACTGCCTGAAGGCGGTATTTCCGGTGACCGTTCGATTGTCGGATGAACGCTTTTTTGCCTATGCGGCCCATGAGTTCATCACCAAGCGGCCACCGCGTGAAGCCAGGCTTTCGAGTTATGGTGCAGAGTTTCCCAAGTTTCTGGCTGGTTTTGAACCCTGCAAAGGCTTTCCAGTCATCGCCGAAATGGCAGCCCTCGAATGGGCCATCGCTGGAACGTTGAATGACGCGGAAGAAACACCGGCTCCCGTTTCACTCCTCTCGGAGGTTGGCCTTGAAGGAGGCCAGATTGGTTTTCGTCTTCAGCCCAACCTGCGTTTTTCCATCGCCCGCTGGCCGCTCCTTGGTGTGTGGTCAGATCACAAGAAAGAGAATGTTGTGATCCAGAGCCCGCTAAAGAAGCGCGTGAGCCGCGTGGCAATTACAAGGCATGGCGACGATATTCAATTGCTGGAACTGGCGCCATCGCGTTTTGCCTTTTGGCGGGCACTGTCACGGGGTCTCTCGTTGGAGATGGCCGCTGCACGAGCGCTTGCCCGTGACCCGCTATTTGATCTGGTCCGCGAGACCATTGCTCTGTTCCGGTCAAATCTTGTTACCGGAATTCTCACTCCCATTGAAAAAGGAATACAACCATGACTTCCAGCACTTCAACCCATGATTTTTCCGGCAACAATTCGCTGATTTCGCTTTATGACGGACTGCTGAATTTGGCCAATAAAATTCCAATGTCTCTTGTGCAACTCGCGAGCCGCGTAGCTATAGCCCATGTGTTTTGGAATTCTGCGCAATCCAAGCTGGCGAGTTGGCCGATTACGCAACAGCTTTTCGCCATGGAATATCAGGTGCCGCTTCTGCCGCCTGATGTTGCCGCCGTAATGGCCACGGCTGCTGAGCTCAGTGGCGCGATCCTATTGTTTTTTGGGCTCTTTGCCAGGCTTGGTGCCTTGGCGTTGCTGGGCGTCGTGGCCGTCATCCAGCTCTTTGTGTTTCCCGGCAGCTGGGGCGAGCATTTGCTCTGGGCCAGTTTGCTGCTGCTGATCCTTGCCCGCGGGGCCGGACATATCTCGGTTGATTATCTGGTTCGCCGCTATTTCACGACGCGACGCTGACACATGTATGGACCGCCAATGAACTTTCACCACTCGGTCGCAAAAACTAAAACGACACGTCCCAAAATAGTCATATTGGGCGGGGGATTTGGTGGATTGAATGCGGCATTGGCGCTCAAACGCGCCAATGCCGATGTTACTGTGATTGATCAGCACAACTACCACTTGTTTCAACCCCTGCTCTATCAAGTTGCAACAGCGGCTCTGTCACCAAATCAAATCGCGGTGCCTATCCGGCAAATTCTTTCGCGGAACAGGAATACAACCGTCCTGATGGATAGCATTACAGACGTTGACCTTGGTCGCTCAGAAGTCGTCACATCTTGTGGGCGAACCCATTTCGATTACCTCATCGTTGCGACAGGCGCACGTCATGCCTATTTCGGCCATGATGACTGGGAAACTGTTGCACCTGGGCTCAAGAAAATTGATGAAGCGACGGCCATTCGAAAGCGGTTGCTTGTGGCTTTCGAAAAAGCCGAAGCCATGGCAGATAATAGTCGCAGGCGCCGGCTTCTGACGTTTGCTGTCATCGGCGGCGGCCCGACGGGGGTTGAGATGGCAGGCGCCATTGCTGAACTCGCCCGCAAGTCGCTGGTCCGCGACTTCCGAAATATTGATCCAACGTCGGCCCGAATAGTGTTGATCGAGGCTGGCCCCCGGCTGCTGCCAACATTTCCTGAATCGCTTTCCAAGTCCGCCGAGGCACAGTTGTGCAAGTTGGGCGTTGACGTTCTCACAGGTGATCCCGTCGTTCAATGTGACGGCAAAGGGATTGCCCTGAAGAGCGGCAAGACAATCGAGACAGCAACGATCATGTGGGGCGCAGGCGTCATGGCCTCACCCGCTGCAAAATGGCTGAAAACTGACGCAGACAGGGCGGGACGAATTGTCACCGGCCCAGATCTCAAGCTGTTGGGTCACGACAATATTTTCGTGATCGGTGACACCGCTTCTGTAACTGATGCCACAGGGCGCGTTGTTCCAGGCGTTGCTCCTGCAGCCAAACAGATGGGCAAATATGTAGCCAATGCAATAATGGCCTCTCTTGCGGAAAAATCATCCCCGCCGTTCACTTACAAGAACTACGGAAATCTCGCGACCATTGGACGGAAAGCTGCGGTTGCTGATTTTGGCCGCATAAGGTTAACTGGCTTTCCTGCGTGGCTGCTCTGGGGATTGGTGCATGTGGGCTTCCTGATTGGTTTTCGCAACCGCCTGACAGTGATGCTTGACTGGACGTGGTCCTACATCACATTCAACCGTGGTGCCCGATTGATTACAGGTAGCGACGTCTAGTTCGTGATTTCGAGTTTGGTTGCCAAAGCCGCTGCCAGCGCCAGAGCAACGGCAACTCCGGCCACGCAAGCGGACCAACCGTAGCGATCGAAAAGTTGGCCAAGCACTGCGGCTCCCGTCAGGCCACCCAGATAATAGCTTGCCAGATAGAGCCCGCTGGCGGCGGCCCGATCGGTTTTGGCAGCGCGTCCTACAAAGCCCGTGCCAATGGCTTGGGCGAAAAATGTTCCAACTCCCACCAATACCATGCCCGCAAGCACGACGGTGAGATTGGGTATCAGCAAGAGTGGCAGGCCAACACCCGCAACGATTAGGCCAACCCAGATTGCTGAACGGGTTCCGATGCGAACCGCTACGTTTCCGGCAATTGGAGTTGTGAACATGGCGGGCAGGAAAACGAAATAGACAAGGCCCAGCGACATGCGGCTCACCGCGATAGGTTCGCCTGCCAGCACAAAATTGATGTAAGTAAAGACGCCGATGAAGGCAAAGAGGATGAGAAAGCCGATGCCAAAGCTCGCGCGCAAAGCGCGATTGCGCAGGTGCTCACCCCAACTGGCGAGCGGTGAATTTTGCCGCCCTGGCGACGCCATGGGTGACATGGCGTCCAAGGATAACAGCACCAAGACAGCTCCCGCAAGATTGAGCATGGCAAACAGATAGAAATTGGCTCCCAATCCATAGATATCTGCGACCGCGGCCGATATCAGCCGTCCGACGAGATTGCTGGCGACAACACCGGTTATGTAGGCCGCCAGGGCGCTTGCTGTTTCCTCGGCGCTGCAATGTTCAGCCAGGTAGGCCATTGTGAGCGCAAAAGCCGCCGCCATGAAGACG
>JANNXN010000191.1:0-3128 GCA_031409595.1 Rhodobiaceae bacterium | reverse complement strand
AAAACAAGGTGCATCTTGCACTCAATCCAGCGCCCGAAAGGCCTGTGAAAAAGGACTAGAATCTATGGGTTTCAAATGCGGCATTGTTGGCCTTCCAAATGTTGGAAAGTCGACGCTCTTTAACGCTCTCACGCAGACTTCGGCGGCACAGGCGGCGAACTACCCGTTCTGCACGATTGATCCCAATGTGGGTGATGTGGGTGTACCCGATCCACGGCTTGACGACCTCGCACGGATTGCCGGCAGCGCGCAGATCATTCCAACGCGCCTCACATTCGTGGACATTGCCGGGTTGGTGCGTGGTGCCTCGAAGGGCGAGGGGCTTGGCAACCAGTTTTTGGCCAACATCCGCGAGACAGATGCAATTGCCCATGTGGTGCGCTGCTTTGAAGATGGCGACATCACGCATGTTGAAAACAAGATTGACCCGGTGGCTGACATTGAAACCATCGAAACGGAGTTGATGCTGGCTGACATGGACAGCTTGGAAAAACGGGTTGTGAGCATCGAGAAAAAAGGCAAGCAGGGTGACAAGGAATCGCGTGAGATCGCTGACCTGATGAACCGCGCCTTGGTGCTGCTGCGCGAAGGCTAACCGGCGCGGCTGGTTGAGCGGACGGCTGATGAAGACAAGATATTCAAGGGACTTGGCCTGCTTTCGTCAAAGCCGGTGCTTTATGTTTGCAATGTTGAAGAGGCGGCAGCTGACAAGGGCAATGATTTCTCGGCGCAGGTGTTTGCGCGCGCCAAGCTGGAGAATGCGGTTGCTGTGGTGGTTTCGGCCAAGATTGAAAGCGAGATTGCGATTTTGCCAGCAGCTGACCAGAAGGATTATCTCGATGCCGTTGGCCTTGAGGAGCCGGGCCTCAACCGGGTTATTCGTGCTGGCTATGACCTGTTGCATCTTGTTACGTATTTTACAGTGGGGCCAAAGGAGGCGCGTGCCTGGACGATAACCAAAGGCACGAGGGCGCCTGCGGCAGCGGGCGTGATCCACACGGATTTTGAAAAGGGATTCATCCGGTCTGAGACAATTTCCTATGCCGATTATGTGAGCAACAAGGGAGAAGCGGGGGCTCGAGAGGCGGGCAAGTTTCGGCTTGAGGGCAAGGACTATGTGGTGCTGGATGGCGATGTGATGCATTTCAGGTTTGCGAATTAGGCCATGTATAGCCGGCCTCTGGTTTCCCAGGATTTCGCTGTTCCCGAGCTGCTTCAAGGTACTGGATTTCATCTTCGCATGTTGCGTATTCATGATGTTGTGAAAGACTATGATGCGGTCATGTCCAGCGAGGCTCACCTGGTTGGATTTATGGAGCCTGGCAGCACGTGGCCCCGTGGTTTGACGGTGGAGGAAAATCTCATTGATCTGGCCTGGCACCACCGTGAATTCACCATCCGCCATTCCTTTGCCTATACCGTCATGAATGACGATGAGAGCCACTGTCTGGGTTGTTGCTACATCTATCCGAGTGACCGGCCAGGCTATGATGCGATGGTTTTCTATTGGGCGCGCGAGCCTGAACTTGACCAGGCAATCGGCGAGGTCTTGCGAAAATCGATCGGGTCGGACTGGCCATTCAAGACGGTGGCCTTTCCGGGCCGCGACATTGCCTGGAGCGCTTGGTGAGCGGACTGCTTCACTTTGAGGATTTCGAAGTAGGGCAGGTGATTTCCCTTGGCAGGTATTTCGTTTCGGTTGAGGAAATTCGGGAATTTGCCGCAGAATTTGATCCGCAGGATTTTCACCTCAAGGAGGAGGCGGGCGAGGCTTCCATTCTGGGCGGGTTTGCAGCCAGTGGTTGGCATATAAATTCCATGTTGATGCGCATGCTGGCTCTCTCGTGGTTGAACAAATCGGCCAGCATGGGCTCCAACGGCGTTCAAGAAGTTAGGTGGTTGCGGCCGGTTTTGGCAGGAGATACCTTGCATGGCACACTAACGATCACCTCCAAGCGGGTGTCGTCAAAACGGCCTGAAATGGGCATCTTCCAGTTTGTCTGTGAACTGTTCAATGAAGCGAACGAAAAGAAGACCGAAATGACTGCGGTTGTGTTTATGCGAGTCAAAGCAGCATGTTAGGTTTGTTTCTGGAGGAAATAGATGATGGCCTTGGTGTTGACCTCGGCAGCTATCACTTCACCCGCGACAGTGTTTTGAAATTTGCATGGAAGTTTGATCCGCAACCTTTTCATTTGAGCGATGAGGCCGGGTTGGCCGGGCCGTTTGGCAGGCTTTCGGCCAGTGGCTGGCATACGGCGGCGGGCTGGATGAAGTGTTATGTTGCAACCAATGAAGCGGCGCGGGCCAAGCTTCGGGCTGCCGGCAAGACATTGCCGGAGGTTGGGCCTTCGCCGGGGTTCACCAATCTGAAATGGCTCAAGCCGGTTTTTCCCGGTGATACGGTTCGTTATACATGCACGGTGACTTCAAAGCGCGTGCTGGCTTCGCGGCCCAAATGGGGGTTGGTGTTTTCGCTAAACCAAGGTTTCAATCAGCATGGCGAGCTGGTTTACAGCTTTGATGGCAAGGTGATGAACGCTTGCTAGTGTCCTTCAAATCCCACCAGCGTGTGAACTTTTACGTTCTTGCCCCTTAATTTTGCGGCGCCGCCCAGATCGGGCAGATCGATTACGAAGGCGGCGGCTACGACTTCTCCGCCGGATTTGCGGATGAGATCGATGGCAGCACCTGCTGTTCCGCCTGTTGCGATCAAATCATCGATGAGCAGGATGCGGTCGCCTTTCTGAATGGCGTCAGCGTGGATTTCGATGGTATCCACGCCGTATTCGAGGGCGTATTCCTGGCCGATGACGCGGGCCGGGAGCTTGCCCTTTTTACGGATGGGAATGAAGCCGCGGCCCAGTGTGTGAGCCACCGCACCGCCCAGAATAAATCCGCGCGCTTCGATGCCTGCAACATAGTCAATTTCGCCCTTGAGGAATGGCCAGGCGAGTTCATCGACGGTTGCGCGAAACCCGTGAAGGTCAGCCAGCAGCGTGGTGATATCGCGAAATAATATGCCGGGCTTTGGATAATCCGGAATGGTGCGGATGTAGCGTTTGATGTCGAAGCCGTTACGAAGGTCCATTTACTGTTTCCTTATGGCCACTTCACCAGAGGTGGCA
>JANNXN010000190.1:0-7583 GCA_031409595.1 Rhodobiaceae bacterium | reverse complement strand
TTTTCCCATCCCGCCCTGCCCGATTGGAAACATTTTTCCTTCTGCTTCATGACCGGCCCCTTGGAGCGCATCGATGATGCGCTCTCCAGTCGCAACGCCTGCGTGGTGAAGCCCGGCAAACTCGATCGCTCCCCAACCGGCACCGGCTGCTCAGCCCTGATGGCCGTGCTGCGCGCCAAGGGCCTGATGCGGCTTGGCGAGAAATTCATCGGCCGCTCAATCATCGAAAGCCGCTTCATCGGCGAAATCGCGGGCGAAACCATCGTTGGCAATCACAAGGCCATCATTCCCACAATCACCGGTTCAGCCTGGATCACCGGTCAAGCCACTCTCATGCTTGACCCCGGCGATCCATGGCCGCAAGGATACAAAATCGCTGATACGTGGCCAAAGGACCCATAACCCATGAACATCGTCCAGATCATCGACAGCAAGAACAAACGCCGTGTCGGCCTTGTTGATGGCGATAAAGTCATCCTTCTCAAACGCGTTTCGCGCACCACTGAACTGGCGACATTTGCATTGAATGAGGGCGTGAAACTTGCGAATGCCGCAAAATCCCTGATCACGAGCTCTAGCGAAAACTACGCCGCAGCCCTGAAAGAAAATCGCCTGCTGCCACCAGTGGATCACGAAGACCCGGCTCACTGCATGATTGCCGGAACGGGCCTCACCCACCTGGGTTCGGCCTCGGCGCGCGATGCCATGCATGTAAAACTGGAAGGCAAAACGGCCGAACTCACGGACTCGCTAAAAATGTTCAAGATGGGCCTTGAGGGCGGAAAGCCCGCCAAGGGAGAAGCAGGTGTTCAACCCGAGTGGTTCTACAAAGGCGACGGTTCATGGCTCGTGCCGCCGGGCGGCGCGCTGCCCAAACCTTCCTTTGCGCTCGATGGAGGTGAAGAACCGGAAATCACCGGTCTCTACATGATCGACGCCAAGGGCAGGCCAGTGCGCTTGGGCTTTGCCCTGGGCAATGAATATTCAGATCACGTCACCGAGCGCCAGAACTATCTCTACCTCGCACACTCGAAACTCCGGCACTGCGCTGTTGGCCCGGAAATGATTGCAGGGCTTCCCCCCAACCACATTGAAGGCACGAGCCGCATCAGGCGTGGCGGCAAAGTGATTTGGCAAAAGCCGTTCCTCACCGGCGAAGCCAACATGTCACACACAATCGCCAATCTCGAATATCACCACTTCAAGTATGAAGGTTTCCGGAGGCCCGGCGACGTGCATATTCACTTCTTCGGCACCGGAACGCTCAGCATCGCCGATGGCATTGTAACCGAGGATGGCGACGAATTTGAAATATCAGCGCCAGGATTTGGCGCTACCCTCCGCAATCGCCTGAAAGCAGTCAAGCAAAACTACAAACCTAGCGGAGTAAAGCCTCTTTGAGTTTCATAGCACTCGATTGGGGAACCACATCATTTCGCGCTTACCGCGTGGGAGCTGGCGGAGCAGTTCTCGAAACCCTAGCAGCCCCCAAGGGCATTCTTGCCGTCCAGAATGGCGCTTTTGATGATGCCTTGGAAAGCCACATAGGCCGGTGGGACAAGGCAACGCCCATTTTGGCGTCCGGCATGATCACCAGCAGGCAGGGCTGGATCGAATTGCCCTACGTCGCCTGCCCCGCGAACCTGAAATCCATCGCCGCAGCCATCAAGGCCCACACATCCAAACAGGGTCGCAGGATTTTCTTCGTGCCCGGCATAAGTGCGCGCAGCAGCGATGGCATCCCCGATGTTATTCGCGGCGAAGAAACCCAGGTGCTGGGCGCAAGCCTGGGCGGCCAGGAATATTTCGTGACACCCGGAACCCACAGCAAATGGATTGAAGTGGCGGGCGGCAATATCACGGGCTTTGCCACCTACATGACAGGTGAAGTTTTCGCCGTTCTGAAAGCCCATTCAATACTCGGTCGCCTGATGACCGGCGAGGTGAACAATGAGGAAGCCTTCGAGCGCGGCGTCCACGCGGCCCTGAAAGATCCAGGAGGATTTTTGCACCGCATATTTTCTGTTCGCACTCTTGCCCTCTTCAATGAAATGCCAAGCGACCATTTGAGTTCATGCCTCTCAGGCCATGTCATCGGCACCGAGATTGCACACGCTGTCACCCACCACCCGAAGTCAGCCCAGTACACTATTCTGGCTTCCCCAGCACTTGCCCAACACTACGTGGCTGCCATGAAAATTGCAGGCCTGAATGTGCGCTTCAGCCCGCCCGATGTTGTGGTCGAGGGCCTCGCTTCAATTGCAAAAACAGCAGGACTGATCCCATGAATTTTGCCGATGCCCTTGCCGAATGCGGCCTGATTGCCATCTTGCGCGGCATCAAGACGAGTGATGTAGTTGCGGTGGGCGAGGCCCTCCATGACGCTGGAATTCGCGTTGCCGAAATTCCGCTGAATTCACCCGATCCCTTCGCCTCAATTGAAAAAATGAGCGCCCATTTCCACGGTAAACTCATCGTCGGCGCAGGCACCGTATTGAGCCCGCAAGACGTCGATATGTTGAAAACCCACAAGGGCCAAATCAGCGTCTCCCCTGATTGCAACGAAGTGGTGATCAAACGCGCCATTGAAGTTGGCCTGGTGCCGTTGCCTGGCGTTTTCACGCCAACTGAAGCCTTCGCCGCCATCCGCTTTGGCGCCATCCACCTCAAGCTGTTTCCAGCCGAAGCCGCAAGCCCCGTCACGGTGAAAGCCTGGTGCGCCGTCTTGCCAAAGCATGTCAGCATTTATGCCGTTGGTGGCATTACGCCAAACAATATGCAAAGCTGGATCGATGCTGGTGCTGCGGGCTTTGGCATCGCTTCAAACATTTACAAACCTGGCTTTACGGCCGATGAAGTTTCAAAAAACGCCAGTGAATTTGTGGCCGCGTGGAGGGCTCTCAAGAGATGAAGGTTGCAATCGTAACAGGTGCGGGTTCCGGTATTGGCAGAGCCTCGGCCAAGGCCCTGGTGGAAGCGGGTTTCAACGTTGTTCTGGCCGGACGCCGGGCTGACGCTCTAAACGCCGTCGCCGCTGAAATCGGCAGCAACGCCATGGCCATTCCGACCGACGTCATGGACCCCAAATCCGTGGCCAATCTTTTTGCCCAAACAAAAGAAAAATTTGGCCGCCTTGATGTGCTTTTCAACAACGCAGGTTCAGGCGCGCCCGGCGCCATAAATCTCGAAGACCTCACATTTGAGCAGTGGCAAAATGTCGTGGCAACCAACTTGACCGGCCCCTTCCTCTGCACCCAGGAAGCCTTCCGCATCATGAAGTCACAGAGCCCCCGTGGCGGCCGCATCATCAACAACGGGTCAATTTCAGCCCACGTGCCGCGGCCAAATTCAGCGCCCTACACCTCGACCAAACACGCCATCACCGGCCTCACCAAATCCACCTCTCTCGATGGCCGAAAATATGACATCGCCTGCGGTCAAATAGACATTGGCAACGCGGCCAGCGGCATGGCCTCCAATATGGGCGCGGGCATGCCCCAGGCCAACGGAACTACAGCGTCCGAGCCCACCATGGATGTGGCCGACGTCGCCCGTTCAGTCGTCTTCATGGCCTCCCTGCCACTCGATTCCAATGTGCAGTTCATGACCGTAATGGCAACCAAGATGCCATTCATCGGCCGGGGCTGATGCCATCCCCATAGGCATGATAAATTTCAACACCCCTCGCGCCGCAATCATGGCCGTTTTTGCGGCTTTCGGCGCAGCCGTAGGCAGTTGGGCAGGCTCCATCCCGCAAGTCTTGACAGCTGCTGGAGTGAACAGCTTGGAATTCGGCATCGGGCTTATGCTGTCTTCCCTCGCAGGCGTTGCCGCCATGGCGCTTGGCGGCATCATCGGCCGCAGGTTTTCAAATCGCGCCGTCATGCTTGCCGTCATTCCGCTCCTGGCCATCAACACGATGTCGCTTCTCATGGCCACAGTCCCCTGGCTTTTCTTTGCAAGTCTTGTGGCGTTCGGCGCAGTCTTGGGCTTTCTCGATATGGCCATGAACGCTGAAGCCAGTGCCATTGAACATGATGTGGGCTATCCCATTTTCACAGCTTTCCACGGTAGCTTATCCCTTGCAATTGCTGCCTTCGCGATAACCTCAAGTTACGTCACCACAATAGTAAGCCCCTTTGCAACCAGTGGTCTGAGCATCGTGGCAATGGGCCTTGCATGGATTATGGTCTACCAGCTGGTTCCAGCGCGAACAATCACCGCGGGCAAAGCCGGCGGCCTATCCAACCTGCCATCAAGGCTGCCGCTTGTTCTCATGGGCGTGGCCGTTGGCTTGTCCGTCACCGCCGAAACCTCAACCATGTTCTGGTCAGCCAAACTTCTCAATGATCAGGCCCCCGCACTTGCCGCAATCGCAGGCCTGGGTGCAGCGTTTTATGGAATGTGCAACGCTGTCGTACGGTTGAACGGTGATCGCTTGCGCGCAAGATTCAATGATATCCCGTTGATGCTGGCATCGCTCGTTGTCGCAGCGGCAGGCTTTGCAACCCTCGGACTATCCCCCTCATTCGCCATCAACGTGATAGCCTTTGCCGCCGTGGGTTTTGGCCTCGCAATCTTGTGCCCTTGCCTTTTCAACATGGCGGCAGCCCAGGTCCCAGCTAACCGGTCCGCAGGCTTGAGCTTTGTATCTCTCATCGCAGGCCCGCCGCGCATCCTGGCGCCCTGGGGCTTCGGCTGGATAGCAACCAGCCAATCCACCAGTTTCGCCTTTGGCCTCTGCGCCATAATTCCTGTGGTGACCTTTGTGCTGGTCATCAGCCTGCAAAGCCTCAATCGCCGCACCATGACAGAATCTTCTTGACATTTAACCAAATGATTAAATAATATTCTCCAAGCAAAGCCTGGGAGAATGATCATGCTCGAACCCCGCATTGTATCTCGCGCCGAATGGCTCGCTTCACGCAAGAGCCTGCTCGCCGAAGAAAAAACCTTCACCAAAGCCCGCGATGCGTTGAGCGCCAAACGCCGCGAAATGCCCTGGGTGAAGATCGACACGCCCTACACATTCACAACATCAAAAGGCAAGGAAACACTGTCCGACTTATTTGCCGGCAAAAGCCAGCTCATCGTCTATCATTTCATGTATGGTCCCGATTGGGAACAGGGCTGCAAGAGCTGCTCCTTCTGGGCCGACAATTTCAACGACATCATCGTTCATTTGAACCAGCGCGACGTCAGCATGGTGGCAATCTCAACAGCACCTGTGGCAACCCTGCAGGCCTTTGCCAAACGCATGGGCTGGACTTTCAAATGGGCGTCCTCAGGCGATACAACCTTCAATCAGGATTTCGGCGTTTCACCCAAAGCCGGAAAAACCATCGACTACAATTACGGCGCCAAATCGATGGAAATGGACGAGATGCCCGGCATCAGCGTATTCGCCAAAGATAAATCAGGTGCTGTCTATCACACCTACTCCACCTATGGCCGCGGCCTCGACATGGTGAACGCGGCCTACCACCTGCTCGATCTCGTGCCCAAGGGTCGTGATGAGAAAGAACTCCCCTATTCCATGACCTGGGTGAGGCACCACGACAGCTATTGAAGCACGA
Source organism: Rhodobiaceae bacterium (assembly GCA_031409595.1). Taxonomy (GTDB): domain Bacteria; phylum Pseudomonadota; class Alphaproteobacteria; order Rhizobiales; family Aestuariivirgaceae; genus Aestuariivirga. The sequence goes on along the minus strand of JANNXN010000190.1, from coordinate 2,007 downwards.
GGGATTGGCCTGTAAACGCTGCCTGAAACAGGGAGCGTGTAGCGCATGAAAGCAAAAATAAAGTGGCTGAATGGCAGAGCCTTTGTGGGCGAGTCAGGCTCAGGCCACGCCGTGGTGATGGATGGAGCACCAGAGTCAGGCGGACGCAACATCGGCGTCCGCCCCATGGAAATGATGCTTCTGGGGCTGGGCGGCTGCACGGCCTTTGACGTCGTCATGATCCTCGAAAAGGGCCGCGAAAACATCACTTCATGCGAAGTCGAGCTCGAAGCAGAGCGCGCAACCGAAGATCCCAAAGTCTTCACCCACGTCAAAATGATCTACAAACTAAAAGGCAAAAACCTCAAACCCACAGCCGTCGAACGCGCCATAAAACTATCCGAAGAAAAATACTGCTCCGCCACAGCCATGTTCGCAAAAACCGCTAAAATTGAACATGAATGGACGGTGGAGGAAGCGTGAATCGTTGAAACAGGGTTGCAAATTTCAACGGATTTCTATTTTCTCCATGAGCGTCAACAACATTTCTGATCGAGCAGTGTCTTTGGCTGACAACGCCTCGGATGCCTGCTTGGCTTCGTCCAAATATGTTCGCGCCAATTCTTTCTTGCCATTGACCAACGCCTCAAGTGCTCGAACGCGATAGAGCAGTGCAATTTCCTGTAGATTATCCGAGCGATGACTATTGAGCAGTGCCATCGGATTGCCAGGAACTGAAATATTGCTTCCTCCTGCCGCGAAATCGGCTGAAGCCCGGTCAATGCCAGCGCGTATTATTGCAAGCGGCGAGGCATGGTTTTTGCGCATGTGCTCTATTGCGATTGACAAGGAAACCACGGCGAGTTTTGCATAATTTTGTTCCAACTGTGAAACACCATGCAGATATAGTGCCTGACCCTCTATGAGTTTGGCTTCGTCCGAGTCCAGCTGACTGAGTTTCGCACTCAGGAGATGTGATTTTTGCTCCGCCTCATTCCAGAATTTCGACTCAACGGCATTCATCAACTCATTTACCTCACTGGAATAAGTTGAATCCGTTGCAAAAGCTCCGAAAAGTTTTTGGCGATCATAGGCAACTGTGTGAGTCGAACTGCCGCCTATGATCGAATCGAATATGATCTTTCTTCCAGGCGTCTCGTTCGATCCCGGCAATTCGATATTTGCGTCGGGAGTCCCGCTTGGTTCAATTCTGTCCTGTTCGGTTTTGGACAGAACTCCCGGTCTGTCTTGAACCTTAGATGCAGACTGAACTTCCGGGGCTACTTCTACCACTCTTTTTGGTGCAGGAGTGAAATCTGTCCCCGTCCACTGTGGAAAACTGATCAAGAACCCCGCAACTATGGCAAGCCCGGCGGCCGACAATCTCAAAACCAGATTGTCACGACGTAAGTCCTCCAAATAGAGGACAATTGCCATGAAAATCGCTATTGCGGCAAGTGTTTCCAGAATGGACATGACCTACCCAATACTTATTCAGTCAGAAATTCCTTCGACGATTCAAGACCCACCGTCAAGAAACAAAAAACCCGCCGTGCATTTCTGCATCGGCGGGTTTTGAATTGAAATTGTAAAGAAGGGTGCATTCTGTTCTTCGCAGGCCTGGCAGCGACCTACTCTTCCGCGTCTTAAGACGAAGTACCATTGGCGCTGGAGCGTTTAACGGCCGAGTTCGAGATGGGATCGGGTTCAGACACTCCGCCATAGCCACCAGGCCGGCGAAAAACAGAAGGCGCACAATATATTTGGTTTTTAAGTCTTCCAGAAACGCCTAGCCCTCAAGGGCATATGCCCGAAAAGTTGATAGACTTTTCGGATCGGCATATGACCCAGAACAATGGGCATCGACAAATGAGAAGATCAAGCCGTTCGAACGATTAGTACCAATAAGCTTCACACATTACTGTGCTTCCACACTTGGCCTATCAACGAGGTCGTCTTCCTCGGTTCTCAAGGGAGAAATTGTTTTGAGGTGGGTTTCCCGCTTAGATGCATTCAGCGGTTATCCCG
>JANNXN010000189.1:0-6721 GCA_031409595.1 Rhodobiaceae bacterium | reverse complement strand
TTGTGGCCAATGGGCCTGAGATCCGGCTTGTAGAACTGGATGGCGGAATTCACGCAGTAGTTCTCCCGCCCCCAGGGTGCGCCAGGCGAGGCAGCGGTTCCCGGATCATAGACAAGGCCAGAGCCCGCTGCAGCAGCGTCGCTGGTTTGTGGACATGCCAGGCGGCGATCATAGAAGGCAACCGCAACCGTGCCATTGGGCGCCACATCCAGATTTGGCTGCATCGCTTCTGTACCTATGGCGTTGTCATTGACCAGAATTGGTTGTGTCCAGTTCTCGCCGCCATCATAGGATGCTTTGAGATAGAGGTTGGAAAGGCCTGATGTGCCATCCTCAAACGCCGCATAGAGCGGATAGAAGTTTCCGATCTTCTGGGGGCCGACCGCAAATGTGTTGACGATGCCTTCGCGGAAGGTCGTGTTCTTGAATGTCGGCACATTGATGTTTTGGTGCACCGGCAATGGCCCTTCCCAGGTGACGCCGCCATCCTTGGACCAGATCAGCGAAATATCCGCATGCGAATAATCCTGCTTGACCGGATTGTTTGTCGTTGTTGTCCACACTGTGCCGTCGGGACTGACAGTTGGCAGCATATACGTGTCCCAGCGCTTGCCCGGTACGGTTGGCAATACTTGCGGCGTGGACCAGTCTGTGTGCGTACCATCGGGTCTGGCATCGGCATGGGACTCAAAAATCACCGATGGGTTCAAAACAAACAATGTCCACATCGCATAGATGCGCCCGTAGTGCGGACTGGCGGGATTTGTGTCGGATGTGAGCCATTGCTTGTCCGGAACATTGGTGTTCGCATTGGTTGTCGTCATCAGATAATCGGGTTGGCCTTTGTGCGTGGTGATCCAGCTTGCAGCAGGCGTTTTGCCGGCCAAGGGTTTTGCCGGATGCACCGCCATGGCAACGGCCTCGGGCGGAACCGTGGGGTTTGTCTGGTTTGCGCCGTTGTTATACTGCTTGAGGCCAAACTTGTCGTAGTAGAACTGGTAAGGCAGCACCAGCGAATAGAAATTACCCCAAGGGTCAAAAGCGCCAATGGGATCGGTGTTGTCGGCCCAACCTTCATAACCCGGCACATGGCCTTGCACCGGCCATGTCTTGCCGCCATCGAAGGATTCATAGAAGCCGAGCAGATGGCTGTATCCCTCAGCGCTGATGGCCCATTTGGATTGCCCGATCAGATGCCTTGAATTTGTGGGGTCGATGCGGATATCGGATTCTGATTTGTCCTTCACCCGCATGGATGGATTGACCACATTTTGCGTGGCATAGGGTCCAAGCTCTTCACCCGTCGTTGCCTGCCCGTTGCAAGGTGACATGCCACCGTCAAGATAGCCCTCATTTGCCGTCAAGGCGCCAAAATAAGTGAGCTCCGGCGCATAACAACTCACCCGCTGGGTTGTGGCAGACACATTGGTGACACCGCTGGTGGCGTAGCTTGATGCAAATTGGAGATTGGACTGCAGCCCCTGTGGCGGGCTGCCGGGGTCAGCAGCAAGGGCAAGAGAATGACTGGCCATGATGATGCCAGCCGTTAAAACACCTACGCAATTCACTTTCATGGTTTCCCCTCATGATGATTGTCGCACCCCGAATGAAACTTTTGAGTCTTTGGCCTTTGATAAACACTATTCGCCCCTGCCCGGCTTGTCGACCCCCGGAAATTTCGAAGTCAGATGGCGGTTAAAAGCCTTACGAGCCACACAATTGCAATGGCAGGCGCAATGAAGCTTCCCAGTGGCACGGGCGTCGTCATGCTGGTTTGCCCTGAACGTCCCCGTATCATGACAGCGATGAGGGCTGCGCCCGTTGCCAGAAGGCAGGTGAGCGGCAATGCCTCGAGTCCCACCCATGCACCGGCAGCGATGCCGAGTTTTACGTCGCCCAGCCCCAACCCTTCGACGCCTCGCATTTTCCAATATATTGCGCGCACGCCGTAGAGGAACAAGCCGGCGATTGCTGCGGCCAAAATATGATCCAGCAGAGCTGGTTCCGGAAATGCAGATACCGCAGCCAATAGTCCCAACGGAATGGCAGGCAGGGAAAGCACGTTTGGAATGGTGAAATGGCGATAGTCAATGATCACCACCAACGCCATCGTAAACATCAGATAGCCACCCAATATAGCAGCCAGTGGTGAACTCAACAGGGCCGTAACGCCTGCAAACACTATTCCGCAAACGAGACAGGCAAAAACTTCCGACAGATGCAAATCATAGTTCGCAGAAAGGTTGATGGCGCTCATCCCGCGCCGAACCAGAAGCCTGGTTCCACTCGATATGTCGTTACCGATTTTTGGGCTCACATGCAAGTCCCTGCCATTGCCGATCTCATGATATGCAGGCTGGCTCGCAATAGCCAGCTGAGACTGGGATGTGGACTCAGTTGTTTTTCAGGCCCGTTCGCCAGGTGTTGTTAACGTTGGGCGATGAGCTCCTGCATCTGTGCCAGCGTTTCGGCCTGCACGGGAAAACCTGCTGACGCGCTGTCATCATAGGCCACTTCCATCACAGCCTCGCGACCATTTTGCCATTCGGTTGGCGGCAGCAAGACACGCTCAATGGCTTGGCGGATTCGAATGGGGTTTATCACCGCTGGCACGGAGCGCCATTTTCCCTTGGGTTCGTTGCCAAGCACGGCGATGCCGGAATGGGTGGCCGGATCCTTGTCCAGTTCGGGATTCAGATCATAAATGCCAAGGCCGCGACGAAGTTGGGTGATGTCAGCCTTGCTGCCTGTCAATAGTTGCCAGTCGGAACCGGTATCGAGGGACATGGAGAAGTCCTTCAGCACCATCGGCGTGTCTGTATCTGGATCAAGCGTAACGGAAATGAACCTGACGTCCTTGTGTCCGCGATTTTTCAAGTCCTCTTTCGCAGAGACCAGATTATGCATGGCGATAGGACATGACTCACTGCATGACGTATAGAAGAAATTGATGACGACGGAATTGTCCTTCACCAGATCATCATAGAAGCGCATTTTCTCGCCATTCTGGTTTGTGAAAACCAGATTTGGCAGTTTGCCGGCGCTCAGGATGTTTCTCCGGTTTCCTGTCAAGGTCGCATCAACTTCCGCCGCCTTGGCAGGATTTTTCAGGACACCGAAAAATCCGAAGCCGAGGGTGCTGACTCCGGCGCCGGCAAGGCCGAGCAACTTTACAAGAGTTTCGCGCCGATCTGGTAATTCTATCAGGTTTTTCATGGTTGCAACTCGATGTTAGCCATCATCCGCATGTCCTCATGTTCCAAATTGTGGCAGTGGAAAACATAGCGGCCTGCATAGCCGGTGAAGTTGATCAGGATTTTGACGCTGCCTTCCTTCCAGCCAATGCGAACTGTGTCCTTGCGACCGCGCTCCAAAAGAGGTGGCGCCAGGCCATTACGGGACAGGATATAGAACTCGGTCAAATGGATATGAACTGGGTGTGACCAGCCACCGCCCGCGGTTAGAGTCCAAATTTCAGGAACCCCAAGTTTTGGCTTGGCCATAATACGGTTTTCGTCAAAAAACTTGTCATTGATGGTCCACGCGCCATTTGACCTGCCAAACTCAAAGGTTCTCTCGACCTGCACTTTGGGCAAGAGATAGTTCAATCCCTCCGGGCAGGTGCGCAAAGTCGAGGGAACGCGGCTGTTGTTGGCGGGCGTAAGACTGCCGACCGAGAACTTGAGAATCTTGGGCCCAGAGGCAGCCAGCCCCTCGGGCTTTCGGCCACTGATCTGCAGCATGCGGTTCTCAATGTAAACCTGAGAACCAGCGGCAAATTTGGCGAAATCAAGCACAACATCAAGTCGTTCGGCAGGACCCATGCGAAGACTGCCCACATTGTAGAGCGGTTTTTCGAACAGGCTCAAATCAGATCCAATGACACAGTGAAACGGCACGGCCGTGCCGTTAACGACCAGAAAGAGATCCAACATGCGTGCGTTGCAGCAATTGAAAAAACGGAACCGATATTTCCGGCGCTGGACACCCAAATAGGGTTGAACCTTGCCATTGACAGACAATCTGGGGTCGCCAATAAAACCATCGTGGTCGAATGAACTATAAACCAGTTGGCCGTTCGCATCGAAATTGCGATCGGCAATTGCCAACGGCATATCAAAAAGCCGCTGCTTTCCGCCGGCGCTCATTTTTCCTGGAAGCCGGAAGGCAGCCGGATTGGGATCGTCTTCGCCAAGCTTTGAATCCAGCGCGTCAAAGTTCATGTTGAAACCCATAAGGCCGCGATAGACATTGGCCGCCGTCGCATCGACCGAATGGTCATGATACCACAGGCAAGAGACTTCATTCTGGCTCAGCCCGCCCTCGGGCACACAAGGATAATAGTAGTCGCGGGTTTGTCCGCTGGCGAATGAATCCATCGGATAGCCATCATCTTCTGGAGCTTGGAACCCGCCGTGCCGATGAATGACAGAGACCGGTTCGCCAATTCCCACGGGATCATTTATGGGCAAATTATTGGCATAGCGGATGAGCGTAGGTTTCCCGCTTTCGGTGATATAGGTCGGACCAGGGAGAGTTCCTTCATAGCCCCAAATACTGGTGGGTGGCAGCTGCGCATGGAACTTGTGGTATGCCTGTTTTTCCTCAATTTTGTAAAACAGAGTATTAGCAGCTACTGTACGCGGGCCGCTCACATGGAATGTTTTGCTGCCATCGACGTTGGTTGCCGATACATCCGCCTTCGGCGCAAAGGGTTCAACGGGCTGCAAAATGGGTGGAATGGGCAGCGGGTCCATAAATGGCGTGAGAACGGCCTGTGATTGCGCTGAGCCACTGTTCAGTGCCAAGGCACTGCCGCCGAAGACGCTTGCTTTCAACGCATTCCGTCGTGTCAGAGTGAGATCCGTCATGACCTTGAAACTCCTAACTTGTTCAGACACAAAAACGCCCTTTTCCCGCAATCGTTGGCGCACACCGCAAATGATGGCGCCTCGCGACCAGGACGATGGTAGTTCGGTATCTGGATTTCCTGCATGCAGCTGCCCTACATACAAAGTGCCCTAATTTTTACGATTTTCGCAAATTCACAGCTTGTAGACAATGGGTGCTTAGGTAGGATGAAGCCCGGAATTACTCGCGACTTTGGTCGGGTAGATTTTGGTGGCCATTTCCGGTCCGGTATATTGTTTCATCGCGAGGTAGATCATGGCGGACAAAGTTAATTCGCCACCGGCACAGTGCTGGCCTTGGCATGTTCGTCTGTTTTAGGATCGTTTTGCGGGACCATTGGAAGTGAACCCTTCGCCGCCTCCACTCGCTCCGTCGCCGCTTTTAAAAAAGTGATCAGGTCATTGGCATCATTGGCGGTCAATCCGAGCTCAGGCATTTTCACGCCCGGAAATTCTTTTTCAAGCGCAAGAGCAACGGGATCGCCCGAGCGGCGCATTTTGCCGGGGCTCATGATGAATGAAGCAAGCCATTCCGGTGTCCGACGGCTTGCAGCATCAAAGAGATCGGGTCCAACCCGGCGGCCAACGCCCACCGTGTGGCAGGGCGTGCATAGCTTGCGGAACAGGGTTTCGCCCGGATTGCGGGTGATAACTACAGGTTCGGTTCCATCCGTATTCACTGAATCCTGTGAGGCCGCAAGTTTCGGATTCATGCCGCGGATATTGTAAACGATAGAGGCAATTTCGCCAAAGGGCGTGTCGCGCTGCCAGTCGCCTGTCGCGTCGTTGCCGAGGACAATTTCCATCTTGTGCTCGGCCAGCAGCGTCGAGCGGTTGCCGAACTTGCTGTTGATGGCGCGAATATCCTCCGGCTTGCCAGTCAAAAACAGCCAGCCGGGGCCAGATGTGAAGGCGTCGGCATAGGATTTCAAACGTGCTGGTGTATCGTTCTCGGGATCAACTGACATGGAGACAAAAAATACGTCGCGCCCCATCGCATCTCCAAGCTGGTCCGCCACCATCGCAAGCCGCGCCGTGGTAAGCGGGCAGATATCCTGGCAATTCGTGTAAATGAAACTGACGACGACCAGTTTACCCTTGATCACATCATCGTAAAACCGGAGCGTCTTGCCATCCTGCGTGACAACGGGGAGATTGGGGAAATAATTGGCGCCCCAAGGCGATGTGTTTTGTGCGGCGGCCTGGCCCCAGGCCGCGCACAACAACCCTGCCACAAGCAAAGCCCTGAAAATCGTCAACATCACACCTGATCCCAACGGCTAGCCAACCTTGAATCCGGCAGGCACACCTTCTGGCAGCACTTCAGGGATTGTGAAGATGACACCGTCGGGCGTGGGGTTCGGCGTTCGCGTGATCATGGTTTGCGGCGATCCCGGAACTCCCGTCAGCAATTGAATGCGCATCAGCATCGCGAAGTCCTCATGCACCGTGTTGTGACAGTGGTTGACATAGGAGCCGCCATATTCGCCAAACTGGATTTGGAACTGCACCTGTCCCGCAGGACGTAGACGCCAGACATCCTTGCGGACCAGTTTCTCGGTCGCGGGGATGGACGCCGCGCCCCGGTTCATGGTTACCCCTTCTTCAAAGTGCAGATGGATGGGATGGTCCCAGCCGCCACCGCTGTTGATGTAGGTCCAATGCTCAACCTCACCCGGCTTTGGAATAACCATGGAAACCCGGTTGGCATTCATCGAGTGCGCCCGCTCTCCATTGACCGAGATGGTCCACGGGAACAGCGCGGTTTCCGGGCAGTCGGGAGTGCACTGGCCGTTGGAGCCCCGTGAGTC
>JANNXN010000188.1:0-2776 GCA_031409595.1 Rhodobiaceae bacterium | reverse complement strand
CAAGGAAACCCTGCGCGAAACCCTGCATCTCCCCATCCAGCAAGCCTTCAACATGGTCACCAAACGCAAACTCCCGACAGTCGATAAACTCTACTCCAGCGAAGACCAGCTGGAAGGCGCCAAAGCCTTCGCCGAAAAACGCAAACCTGTTTGGAAAGGGCGCTAGAATCTGATCGCTTGGAGTTGATATTTCATGCTGCGCGTTCTCTCTTCCTCGTTGACAGCCACAACGAGATCACCAGCAAAATGATCCCAACAACAACCGCCCATTTGAACTGCTGTCCGAAAAAAAAGTTACTAAGAACGGCACCAGCAACAACAGCAATATAGTTGGCCTGAGACACAAAGCTTCCGCCTTGCATGCGCGCAATCTGGAAAAGCAGAACCAGTCCCGCGATCTCCGATGCTACGACTGCCCAAATGGACCACTCCTGAGCAAGATCCACAACGTCGCTAAGCTGACTTTTTGAAAGCAACCAAGAGCCAAAAAATATGAAGAGCGCCGCAGTCGCTTGGCCTTGAGCACCTTGCAGATTATCTAGATTTTCTGGCCAACGGTTGGCAATGTAAAGCAAATACAAAGCGTAAAGCAGAGGTATTGTAAATGCAGCGCCGATCCATGCTGGTTGCACCAAAGTGTCATCTATTCGGCCGTCAGCCTGCGTTGCGAAGATGACGGTCATGACAGCAACAAATCCGATAAGCGTTCCGAGCGCACGTGTTGCGTCAAAGTTTTCGACACGCGTGATTGCCAAAATGAGCAATGTCCAAATCGGTGCTGTCGCTACGATGATCACAAAATGCAGCGCTGGTAAGTGAGAGGCTACAGCAATCTCGACCAGGAATGGTACGCCGAATCCAAACAATCCGGCAAGTCCATAGAATTTCAAATGCACCCCATTGCAAGGTGGTGGTTTTGAACGCGCAAAGTTGACGAGCGACAACAAAAGCACAATCGCAATCGTTGCCACCAAAACAGTGTCGAGAACTTTCGCGCCACCATCTGCGGTGTGCTTGATGGCGAGCAATCGAATCGCCCAGCACAATCCAAGGAAAACCAGTAAAAGCGTCGGTTTTGCAGGGTGGTTCCGGTTACCTGTTAGCAAAGACATGATTTACTGCTTCTGGAAGTACTACCAGTGTTGAAATATTGACCTACACCTAAATCATCCCAACCTGAAAGGGCGACGAAGCGTTTGATATCAATCCATCCAACTTGATTGCTCATCTAGCGCTCTTCACGGCAAGTCGGAATCGGCTTGCCGAAAAGGAATCGCGCCAGATCAATACTGATACTCCAGCTCTACATCAGCCAGTGGCGGCTTTGATTCCGAATGGTGTTACTATCCGCATGCATCCGGGTGACTTCGGGCTCAGATCTGGAGAAATCCGCGAACAACGTACGCAAACCGTCACTGATATTCTGGGCCGCAGTGCGGTATTGCGATTGACGAACGGCAAGACTTGGAGACTTTGTCATGATTGGTTAACTCTTGTTAATAACTATTGATGATATAAATGTATGATATTGTATTTACATAGACAAACGACTAGTTGTTGATGTATCGACAAATATTACTTGAAGATATGACATGCTCAACCTGTTCCCTGGCCTTCGCTCCCTTCGGGCTTTTGATGCCGCAGCCCGGCATTTGAGCTTTACCCGCGCTGCTGCGGATATCGGCGTCACCCCCGCAGCCATCAGCCACCAGATCAAAGAGCTGGAAGACCAGATCGGCGCTTCGCTGTTCGCGCGCACCAGCCGCACCATGCGTCTGACCCGCGAAGGTGAAATTCTGCAAGGTGCTGCCATTGAATCGCTGGAGGCCCTCACCCGCGCCCGCAGAAAATCCGTAAGCAGAAAAATGCAAAGCAGTTGAAAATTTCCGCTTCGCCGTCCATTGGCGCCAAATGGCTGGTGCCACGGCTGGATCGTTTTTTGGCCACTGTCGAAGGGGCCGACGTGCGCATAGACGTGTCGTCCAATGTTCTCGATTTTGACCGCGATGATCTTGATGTGGCGATCCGGTTTGGCGAAGGAAAATATCCAGGCTTGCGCTCTGATCTGCTGTTTCAGGATCATGTCTTTCCCGTGTGCAGCCCGCGCCTCATAACCAAGGGCAAACCCTTGAACACGCCACGTGATCTTCTGCATCATCAGCTCATTCACTTGGACTGGGAAGCACAGGGCCTGCCATGGCCCAATTGGCGCATGTGGATGCAGGCAGCGGGTATCCGCGACTTTGACGATACGCGAGGGCTTCACTTCGGCCAAACATCACTCGCCGTTCAAGCAGCCATTGACGGCCAAGGAATAGCACTCGGTGACTCCAATCTGGTGGCCGATGATTTGGCAGCGGGACGATTGGTAAAGCCTTTCGAACTATCAGTCAGGGCGCCGCCACAATTTGCCTATTACATCATTTCGCCGCTCGAAACCGCTGATGCGCCTATGGTGAAGGCATTCCGAGAATGGAGCTTGCAGGAAGCGAAGGCTACGAGTGCGCAAACATGACCCGCAGGGGCCAGCTGAAATGGATTGCCGGCATCGCATTCATCCGATCTCATTAGGCGGCTTCGACTGCTCCATCACCCATACGCTTTGGTATTCCACCGGAAATCGTTGTGGTCGATCTTACGGCTTAAGTGCCGGATGCTCGTCGAATGTGCCAAGCGGCATCTGCTCGTAGTCGATCACGGCGCCGGTCATCATTTGCGCTGGCGGTGACACCAGGAAGGCGCACAGGCCTGCCACATCTTCCGCCTTGATCAATCG
>JANNXN010000187.1:0-26691 GCA_031409595.1 Rhodobiaceae bacterium | reverse complement strand
GTGATCAAAGCCTTCCGGCATCTCGGCGCAAAATGATCTCCCATGTGATCTTTGATTGCGATGGCGTGCTCATCGACAGCGAAGTCATTTCCATGGATGTGGACGTGGCCCTGCTGGCGCAAAACGGCATTCACCTCTCGTGGCCGACATGCATCACCGCTTTGTCGGCACCACCTTTGAAGACATGGTGAAACAGGTTGAACAGGAATTTGGCGTGGCCCTGCCGGGCGATTTGAGCGTCCGCAAAGATGATCTCATGCTGGACTTGTACCGGCGGGAACTCAAACCCGTTCCCGGCGTTCCAGCCATGTTGCAGACGCTTCACCTGCCCACCAGCATCGGCACCAACGGCCCCCGCGCCCGCGCGCTTGAAGCGCTCAAAATCACTGGCCTTGCCCCCTAATTCGGCGAACGGCTAACGACCTTCGAGGACGTTGTGAACGGCAAACCAGCACCCGATATCTATGAGCTGGCGGCCTTTCGCGCCGGATTTACTCCAAGTCAGTGCGTTGTGGTGGAAGATAGTGAGACCGGAGCGCGGGCAGCCCTTGCCGCAGGCTGCCATGTGATTGGCTTCACCGGCGTCGCCCATGATTTGAAAGCCAAGACTAACGCATTGAGAAACCTGGGCATTAACAACATCATTAACGACATGGCAGCCCTGTCCGACACCCTTGCCGCGATAAAAGCTTGACTTGCTGCACTGCATCACGCATATGCAGCTCATCGACCTCGGTCATATAAGAATAACGTGAGGTAGCTTCAAAGCTGCTGTTCCGACCGAAACCGAAATAATCCGAACACTCCTGTCACGTGGGATCTGTTTAAGCACAGAACCAGTATCGTTTTGCGATGGTCGCAAACGGTCACTCGGACATGTTCTGCGCTTTCCCCACATCTGTCCGAAACAGAAAGAACTATACACAGTGAATTCATTTTCAGAACTCAACCTCTCAGCGCCCCTCCTCAAGGCGATCGCCGCTGAAGGCTACGACAAACCAACTCCCATTCAGGCCCGCGCCATTCCCGAACTCATGAAGGGCCGTGACCTCTTAGGGATAGCCCAGACCGGCACCGGCAAGACCGCCGCCTTTGCACTTCCCATTCTCGAGCGTCTGTCCCATTCAACCGAGCGCGTCGCCAAAAACTCCTGCAAGGTGCTGGTGCTCTCACCCACCCGCGAACTCGCTTCGCAAATCGGCGAAAGCTTCAAGACCTATGGCCGCAATCTGAAAGTCACCCGTGCGGTGGTGTTTGGTGGCGTCTCCATCGGCAAGCAGATTGATATCCTGCGCGGCGGTGTTGATGTTGTGGTTGCAACGCCCGGCCGCCTCGTTGATCTCACCGAACGCCGCGCCTTGACGCTCGCAAACGTCGAAGTGCTGGTGCTTGATGAAGTGGACCAGATGCTCGACCTGGGCTTCATCCATGCCATTCGCAAAATCACCGGCATGTTGCCAAAGCTGCGCCAGAATTTGTTCTTTTCGGCCACCATGCCAAAGGAAATTTCCAATCTCGCGGCTGGCTTGCTCACCAACCCCGTGCGCGTTGAAGTAGCGCCCGTGGCCACAACAGTTGACCGTGTGAAGCAAAGCGTCATCCACGTCGATCAAGCCAGCAAGCTCAAGCTGCTGGTGGAAATTCTCAAAGACAACAACATGACCCGCACCCTGGTGTTCAGCCGCACCAAGCATGGCGCCGACAAGATCATGAAGGGCCTGATTGCCGGTGGCTATACGGCCTCCGCCATTCACGGCAACAAGAGCCAAGCCAACCGCGAAAAGGCGCTGGCCGGATTCAAGGCGGGCAAGATTTTGGCGCTTGTTGCAACTGACATCGCGGCGCGCGGCATTGATGTCGATGGTGTGAGCCATGTGATCAACTACGATCTGCCCCATGTCCCTGAATCCTACGTCCACCGCATTGGCCGCACCGCCCGGGCTGGTGCCGAAGGTGTGGCGATTGCATTTTGTGCCGGCGATGAACGCTCATTGCTCAAAGACATCGAACGCACCATCAGGCAGACCATCCCGGTGGTAACTCACGCGCTCGGCAAATCAACCCTGCCCCCAGCAGAGCAGGAAGCCAAACGCCCCAACGGCCGCAGCACCAAGCCAGCAGGCCAGAAGAAACAGTGGAATCCTGTGGCCCGCGACGGCGCCAACAAAAACCGCAACCACGGCGGCGGCGCAGGAACCCCCAAGCGTAACGGCAATACCGGTGGCGGCAAACCCAGCTGGATGAAAGAAATCAGCGGCGCCAAGACAGATCGAAGGCCAGTACGGGTCGGCGAATAACCACCTCGTCTTCTCCCGTGAAGCGGAAGAAGAAAGGGGCCCATGGCACGAAGTGGCATGGGATAGATGAGGGCCTCTCAACCAAGGCTCCCTCACCTTTCCCATTGCGTCCCACAACGGGCCCCTGTCCTCTCCCGTTGCACGGGCGAGGACATAGAAGAAAACCTAAGTAATCCCGCGGGCCTTTCCCTATTCTGCCTTCTCCCCTTGCGGGAGAGGGGAAGAGTCCAAAGGACCTTACCCACCCAACTCTCCATGGTCGGACTCGACCCGACCAACCAGACTTCGAGCGCATAACAAAGTCTGGGTCATCGGCTCAAGGCCGATGATGGAGAGGTTTTTGCAAATAAAAAAAGCCCGCGGATCATCTCGCGGGCTTTTCAACTCATCCGTACAAAGAATTCCTACAGCGCGCTCTGAATCGCCTTCAGATGATCCAGATTCTCCTGCGCCTTGCGCTTGGACTCGTCATCCTTCGCATCGGCGAAATCTTCTTCGGCGTCCTTGACTTGGGCAGCGATGGCGCCAGCATCCAGATCAGCCAAGGGAATGGCAGTCTCCGCCAGCAGCGTCAACCCTTGCGGGTTCACTTCGGCAAAGCCGCCGCGCACGAAAATGCGGTCAACTGAGCCGCCCTCTTTCGTCACCACCACCACGCCGGGCCGCAACGTTGACAGCACCGGCGCATGGCCTGCGAGAACTCCCATGTCGCCTTCGGTTCCAGGCAGTGTCACCGAAATAACCTCGCCGGAAAACAGCAGCCGCGCCGGGCTTACCAGTTCAAAGTGAAGACCAGCCATGTGCGTTACGCTGCCTCAGCAGCAAGGCGCTGGGCTTTTTCGATGGCTTCTTCAATCGAACCCACCATGTAGAAGGCACTCTCCGGCAAATGGTCGTAAGCGCCATCGCACAGGCCCTTGAAGCCCTTGATGGTATCAGCCAGCGGCACCAGCTTGCCGGGCGAACCGGTGAAGACTTCAGCCACGAAGAAGGGCTGCGACATGAAGCGCTCGATCTTGCGGGCACGCGCCACGGCGGTTTTATCTTCTTCGGCGTCCTTGACTTGGGCAGCGATGGTGCCAGCATCCAGATCAGCCAAGGGAATGGCAGTCTCCGCCAGCAGCGTCAGTCCTTGCGGGTTCACCTCGGCAAAGCCGCCGCGCACGAAAATGCGGTCGGTTGCGCCGCCCTCTTTTGTCACCACCACCACGCCGGGACGCAGGGTGGAGAGCACCGGCGCATGGCCCGCGAAAATCCCCATGTCACCTTCGGTTCCAGGCAGTGTCACCGAAATAACCTCGCCGGAAAACAGCAGCCGCGCTGGACTTACCAGCTCAAAGTGAAGGCCAGCCATGTGCGTTACGCTGCCTCAGCAGCAAGGCGCTGGGCCTTTTCGATGGCTTCTTCGATGGAGCCCACCATGTAGAAGGCACTCTCCGGCAAGTGGTCGTAGGCGCCATCGCACAGGCCCTTGAAGCCCTTGATGGTATCGGCCAGCGGCACCAGCTTGCCGGGCGAACCGGTGAACACTTCGGCCACGAAGAACGGCTGCGACAGGAAGCGCTCGATCTTGCGGGCGCGGGCAACTGCAATCTTGTCATCTTCCGAAAGCTCGTCCATGCCCAGAATGGCGATGATGTCCTGCAATGCCTTGTAGCGCTGCAAGATCTGCTGCACGCGGCGCGCAGTATCATAATGCTCTTCACCGATGACGCGGGCATCCAGCATGCGGGACGTTGAATCGAGTGGATCAACCGCCGGGTAAATTCCCTTTTCAGCAATCGAACGCGACAGCACAGTCGTTGCATCCAAATGGGCAAATGATGTGGCGGGAGCCGGATCGGTCAAATCGTCGGCTGGCACGTAGATGGCCTGCACGGATGTGATTGAGCCCTTCTGCGTTGTGGTGATGCGCTCCTGCATGGTGCCCATGTCGGTGGCAAGCGTTGGCTGATAACCCACAGCCGATGGAATGCGTCCCAACAGCGCTGACACTTCAGAGCCCGCCTGCGTGAAGCGGAAAATATTATCGACAAAGAACAACACATCTTGGCCTTCATCGCGGAAATGCTCGGCAACAGTGAGGCCCGACAACGCAACGCGGGCGCGCGCTCCCGGTGGCTCGTTCATCTGGCCATACACGAGCGCTGCCTTAGAGCCAGTGCCGCCGCCCTTCTTGTTCACCCCAGACTCGATCATTTCATGATAGAGATCGTTGCCTTCACGGGTGCGCTCGCCAACACCGGCAAACACCGAGTAGCCGCCGTGGGCTTTCGCCACGTTGTTGATAAGCTCCATGATGAGAACCGTCTTGCCAACGCCGGCGCCGCCGAACAGGCCGATCTTGCCGCCCTTGGCGTATGGTGCGAGAAGGTCCACAACCTTGATGCCGGTCACCAGAATTTCAGCCTCGGTGGATTGCTCAACAAAGCTCGGCGCATCCTGGTGGATGGCGCGCTTCAACTTGGTTTTCATCGGGCCCGCTTCATCAACCGGCTCACCGATGACGTTCATGATGCGGCCAAGCGTTTCCGGACCCACAGGAACCATGATGGGCGTTCCCGTATCAAACACTTCTTGGCCCCGCACCAAACCTTCGGTGGAGTCCATGGCAATGGTGCGCACCGTGCTCTCGCCCAGATGCTGCGCCACTTCCAGCACAAGGCGGTTGCCACCATTGGTGGTTTCCAGCGCGTTCAGGATTTGCGGCAGATCGCCTTCAAACTGAACGTCGATAACAGCGCCCGTCACCTGCGTGATGCGACCAACAAGTTGACCTGAAGATTTGGAAGTTGCTTTTTTTGCCATGTCTGTGATCCTTTTTCAAATCCTGGCGCCCGCATCTCCCATTTTGTCATCCCCGGATTTATTCCGGGGACCCATCGTGCCGCAAAACCGTTGCCGGAACTTGGTGAGCCTTTGGGTTGCCGGAACAAGTCCGGCAATGACAATCATAAAAATATGCGAGCGTCTCTATCCTTCGTTAACGTTACAGCGCTTCCGCGCCTGAAATGATTTCGATGAGTTCTTTGGTAATCTGGGCCTGGCGCTGGCGGTTGTATTTGATCGACAGCTTGTTGATCATGTCGCCGGCGTTGCGCGTGGCGCTGTCCATGGCGCTCATGCGCGCACCCTGTTCAGAGGCAGCATTTTCGAGCAACGCACGAAACACCTGAATGGAAATATTGCGCGGCAGCAAGTCTGCGAGTATTTCGCCTTCATCAGGCTCCGCATCATAAATGGCGCCACCGAGATCAGGAGATTTGCCGCCAGACACTGCAGCAGGAATGAGTTGCAGGGCCGTTGGCTTCTGCGACATCACCGATTTGAATTCGGCAAAGAACAAGGTGCACACATCAAACTGGCCGTCGTTGAACAAGCTGATGATCTTGGCGCCTACGGGTTGCGCATTGAAAAATGCCAGTTGTTTGAGGCCGCGGAAATCCACGGCGTCCACAATGTATTTGCCATAGACGCGCTTCAACGCATCATTGCCCTTTTTGCCAACCGTCATGATTTTGACAGTCTTGCCCTGGGCCATCAGCTTTTCGGCATGGTCGCGCGCCAGCCGCACGATGGAGGAATTGAAACCGCCACACAGCCCGCGTTCTGCTGTTGCAATCACCAGCAAATGAACCTGGTCTTTGCCCGTGCCTGTGAGTAGTGCAGGAGCGCCATCACGGCCTTCAACCGAACTCGCGAGATTGGCCAGAACCACCGCCATGCGCTCCGAATAGGGGCGCGCTGCCACGGCTGCTTCCTGGGCCCGGCGCAATTTTGCCGCCGCCACCATTTGCATGGCCTTGGTGATCTTGCGGGTCGCCTTGACCGAGGCGATGCGGTTCCGAAGGTCTTTGAGACTTGCCATCAGAAACCTTTATGCGAATGCCTTGGTGAAACCATCAACCACAGCCTTGAGCTTCACGCCCGTGGCATCGGTAATCTGCTTTTCCGTGCGGATTGAATCCAGGATGTCCATGTGCTTGTCGCGCATCAGGCGCAGCAGCCCGTCTTCAAAGTCACGAATGCGGTTGACCGCAATACCATCGAGATAGCCGTTGACGCCTGCATAGATCGCCACAACCTGTTCTTCCGTCTTGAGCGGCGAGAACTGCGGCTGCTTGAGGAGTTCGGTCAACCGGGCGCCACGGTTGAGCAACCGCTGGGTTGACGCATCAAGATCAGAACCGAACTGGGCAAACGCCGCCATTTCGCGGTACTGGGCGAGCTCGCCCTTGATCTTGCCGGCAACCTGCTTCATCGCCTTCACTTGGGCAGCAGAGCCCACGCGCGACACCGAGAGGCCCACGTTCACCGCAGGCCGAATGCCCTGATAGAACAGATCGGTTTCAAGAAAGATCTGGCCATCGGTGATCGAAATCACGTTGGTTGGAATATAGGCCGAAACGTCGTTGGCCTGCGTTTCAATAACCGGCAACGCGGTCAATGATCCAGCGCCCTTGACATCAGACAGTTTCGCGGCGCGCTCCAGCAAGCGGGAGTGCAGATAGAACACGTCGCCGGGATAGGCTTCGCGGCCCGGTGGACGGCGTAAGAGCAGCGACATCTGGCGGTAAGCCACGGCTTGCTTGGAAAGATCGTCATAGGCGATCAGCGCATGCATGCCATTGTCGCGGAAATATTCGCCCATGGTGCAGCCGGTGAACGGCGCCAGATATTGCATCGGCGCTGATTCAGAAGCGGTCGCTGCCACCACGATGGAATATTCCATGGCGCCCGCATCTTCCAAAATCTTCACAAACTGCGCAACCGTTGAGCGCTTCTGGCCGCAAGCCACATACACGCAATAGAGCTTTTCTTTTTCCGGGCCGTTCTGGTGAATGGCCTTCTGGTTCAAAATCGCATCGAGAATAATGGCGGTCTTGCCGGTCTGGCGGTCGCCAATGATCAGCTCGCGCTGGCCCCGGCCAATGGGGATGAGCGCATCAACGGCTTTGAGGCCCGTGGACATGGGCTCATGCACGGATTTCCGCGGTATGATGCCGGGAGCTTTCACGTCAACGCGCGAGCGCAGCTTGGATTTGATCGGACCCTTGCCGTCAATCGGATTGCCGAGCGCATCCACCACGCGGCCCAGCAATTCCTTGCCGATGGGAACTTCAACGATGGCGCCCGTGCGCTTGACCGTGTCGCCTTCCTTGATGTCGCGGTCGTTGCCGAAAATAACCACGCCCACGTTGTCGGTTTCAAGGTTGAGCGCCATGCCGCGAATGCCGCCGGGAAATTCCACCATTTCACCAGCCTGCACATTGTCGAGGCCGTAGACGCGCGCAATGCCGTCACCGACGGACAGAACCTGGCCAATCTCGGAAACCTCGGCTTCATTGCCGAAATCCTTGATTTGCTTTTTCAGAATTGTAGAAATTTCAGCGGCGCGAATATCCATCAGCCGGTCCCCTTCATGGCAATCTTGAGATTTTGCAGTTTTGTTTTGAGTGAGTTATCCATCATTTTGGAACCCACCTTGACGATGAGGCCGCCGAGGATGGACGCATCCACCTTGGCGGAGAGTACGACGTCGCGCCCGATTGAAGACTTGAGCGCGGCTTTAATGTCTTTGATGTGCTTGTCCGAAAGCTTTTCGGCAGACGTCACTTCGGCTGCAACCTCGCCCTTCGATTCGGCCACCAATGCGGTAAAGGCCGTAATGGCATCGCCAAGGGCTGCCAGCCTGCGGTTCTTCGCCAGCAAGCGGATGAAATTCAGGGCGAGCCCGCGAATGCCTGCCTTGGCACACAGGGCTTCCAGCGCCTTCATCTGGTCATCGGCCGAAAACACCGGCGAGCGCACCATGCGCTGCAAATCCGCAGATTCGGCCAACATCGCTTGAAATGACACGAGGTCAAGATTGACCTGCGGAACGGCCTTGGCCTCTGCGGCGAGCTCAAACAGAGCGGCTGCATATCGGCCCGGCACTCCTGAAATAGCCTGATTTGTAGCTGCCACGATCCAACTTTCGAAACAAAACTTAAGGCTCGGTACAGAGCCCCAGGCCCTGCCGCGGCGTCTCGGTATCACAGTGGTTAAGGACTAGCAACTGGCATAATCGGGCGGATTGCCGCAATTCGCTTATTCAGCCCTCCGCATTGCCAATCCGTATAGTTGGCTCCACTTTCTGGCGATCTGCCGTCACGTATGTAGGGCCTGTACATTATTGACCAGGAAAGGAAATACAATGCAAATCCCGACAATTTTAGGCATCGGCATGCTGTGCGCAACCTCGACCTTTGCAACAGCGGCAGCAAAACCCAGCTGCGAACAAATAGATGCCGCAATCTCGGCAAACGAGTATTTTGTGGAAGTTGCATTGGGCAATGACCCGGTCGCGGTAAGCGAGGCGCTTGCAGCCGTACGTCAGACGTTTGCTAAAATTAAACCGCCCCTTTCAGACGATGCCACGATGCAGACCGAAAAGCGCATCAAGTCTATGAATGAGGCCGTAAAAGCCGGCGATATGGGCGCAGCGTCCGTTGCAGCAGTGGAAGTCTACAAGACATTGGTAGTTGCATTTGAGCAGCGCCTGCCCACAACTCTGGACGCCGCAATGCTGGACTATGCAGGTTTTAAACTGCATGGTCTCGCCGCCGCAACAGCTATCGATTGGGCCGCAATTTCGGCAACTGTTGCGGAATCAAACCAAAACTGGGAAAGCGCAAGAAAGCGCATGAATGACAAGGCAATTTCCGATCTTTTGCTCGATGTGCATTCGGGCCTCAATGCCGCCAGCACATCGAAAAATGTGGCATGGCTGAACTCAACCGCCCAGATTCTGCTTGATTCAGTCGATCTAGTTGAGCGATCAATCAAAAATCCGTCAAAGGACGCATGCAAGTAATATATGAAAATCCTGCTCATTGAGGATGACAGCAAGATTGCAACCTACCTCGCTCAGGGCCTGCGAGAGGCTGGTCATGCGACGGATATTGCCGAAACTGGCAAGGACGGATTGTTCCTTGGATCATCCAATGCATATGATGTTCTTGTCGTTGATCGACTCCTGCCTGAAATTGATGGCCTTGGAATTGTCCGCACTTTGCGTGCAGCAGATATTCGCACGCCTGTGCTTTTCCTCACAGCGCTTGGCCGGGTAGACCAACGCGTTGAAGGTTTTGAAGCAGGTGGCGATGACTACCTCGTCAAACCATTTGCTTTTTCTGAATTCCTCGCCCGCGTCACAGCGCTTGCCCGCAGGCCGCCGCTTGCAAACATTCAGGCTGAACTCAGTTGCGGCGAACTTGTGCTGGATCGCTTGCGCCGCTCCGTTACATACAACAACCAACGTATGGACTTGCAGCCCCGTGAATTCGTGCTGCTGGAAACTCTCATGCTCCACAAAAACGAAGTTCTGACACGCACCATGTTGCTTGAAAAGGTCTGGGATTTTCATTTCGATCCACGCACCAACATTGTTGAAACCCATATCAGCAGGCTGCGGGCCAAGCTTGGCGACGGTAAAGATCTGATTCAAACCATAAGAGGTGCAGGCTATGTGGTCCGTGAAAGGCCCTAGAAGCACGGCGGCTAGGCTTGCCGCATTTTATGCAGTCTTGTTCAGCCTGTCTGTCATTGCGCTCGGCACTATTTCGGTTGTGCTTGTCGATGCTGCACTTCGCCGCCAAATCGACACCCGCATTTCTGCTGAGATGAACGATCTATTGGCTATCAGCTCCAATGGCAGTGCTTTGGCTGATGTAATAAAATCTCGCATCGGTAACGAAATAGGATTGAAATACCGGCTCGAAACGACCACCGGCGCCTTGCTCGCGGGCAACCTTGCGCCAACAGGCAGTGCATCGGGATGGTTCAATTTTGGTGTGTCGGAAAATGGGCAGGAAGAAGCCGCCGATAGCTTTCGAGGTTACGCGAAAACAGTAGGCGGCAGTATACTCACCATCGCCGAAGATACCGACGAAATCGAAAACATCAGAGATATCTTGGGCAGCGTATTTACCCTGGCGGCACTCTGCGCTTCAGTGTTTGCGGTCTTTGGCGGTCTTTGGCTTAGCCACTTCTACACGCGAAGGCTCGATCAATTGGCCAATACCGCTGAAGCAATCACCGGCGGCGCGTCCACACAGCGCATGCCCCTCACGCGGACTAGTGATGAATTCGACAGGCTTTCCTCATCTCTGAACCGTATGCTGGATCGCAACCAGGCGTTACTCGAAAGTCAACGCCAAATCACCAATGACATTGCCCATGACATTCGAACCCCGCTGACACGCCTTCGGCAAAAACTTGAGGTCGGAGCCGTGGACACCGCGATTGAAGAAGCGGATGGCTTGCTTGCCATACTCACCTCCCTGCTCAGAATTGCAGAAATCGAAGAAGGCGCCAGAACAGCAAACTTCACCGAAGCGGACATCGCGGAGATTGCCCGCAAGATCGAAGAAGCATATGGCGCACCATTTGAAGAACAGGACAAACTTCTTTCAGTCGCAACAGATGATCAGGTGAAAATTCAGGGCGACCACCAGCTACTGGCGCAACTCTTGTCAAACCTTGTTGAGAATGTTTTGATTCATACCCCGCGTGGAACGCATGCGCAACTTGAGGCCCGTCAAACTGCTGATGAAATCACATTGGCTGTTACCGATAATGGACCGGGCATACCAGAAGCTGACAAGCAGCTGATTTTCCGTCGCTTCTACAGGCTGGACCGCAGCCGGAATACCCCAGGCAATGGTTTGGGCCTTAGCCTCGTGAGCGCCATCGCCGACTTGCACGGGGCCACACTTTCAGCAACGAATACGCAGCCCGGCCTGAAAATCACTTTGATCTGGCATAGAAATCCTGCAAAAACAAAAAGGCCCACCGCTGCGTCCGCAGCAGAGGGCCCCTTCAAATCTGGACTTGGTCGTTAGCTAATCAGCCCAGTGCTTTTACGCGCGCTGCGGCGCCCAGCTGATAACGCTTGACGCCCATGTCAGCAAGATCACGATCAGAGATCATTTCCATCTCCCGGCGCGTTTGCAGATAAATGCGCAAACGCTGCCTGCGGCTGACAGAATTTGTCGATGGCATTCGAGCCTCCTCTTCTGTTATCGTGTCGCTTCGCGCGCCAAACGATGAATGTCAGCGCGTGAGATGCCCAAATCCGCCAGTTCGCGGTCAGACAGGCCGCCAAGCTCAGAAATAGTACGGTTGTAACGCTGCCAGCGCGTGTAACGGGTCTTCATAAAATCAAACATGGTCATTCCCCTTGGATTGACAAACTATGGGTTTCTTTAACGAATCAAATATAGGTGCAGTGCAATAAAATTACCAATGCAAATTTTGCATAGCAGAGTTTAATCAAAATAAATCAAATAGTTACAAATTTGTAACACTGTTGTTATTTTATACTGCAATGCCATAATTATGCGCGCTCGGGCGGCCTTATGTATCAAACGCACCAAGATCAGGCAACAGGCTGTGTGCTACGGTGAGGCATGGGTGTTCCACTTGTCATTTCAGCGCTGGTGAAAAAGCGGGCGGAGCTTGGCGGCGAACTGCTGGCAATTGAAACCCGCAAGCGCCAGGTCATGGCCAGCCTCAGCCAAATCGACAGTTCACTCGCCATTTTTGGTTACGCCGGAAACCCCAAAGCCATCGCACCCCGCCGCAAGCATCCGCCCCGCATGTTCAAGCGAGGCCAGCTGCGGCGCATGATTTACGACATCAGGCGGGCGCATTCCGAGTTTGCAACGAATGACGCCATTGCTGGTGAGGTCATCCGCCGGATGAAATGGAATGAGGCGGACGCGGGCTTGCGGTTTTCAGTTTCACTGAAAGTGCGGGAAATCAGGAAGCTGATTGGGCGGTGAAAGTGGGGACGCGGTGGTGTGGTGTTGGAGTCACTATTTATTGATTGTCAAGTAAAATGTCGCATACGGAGTAGACAATTAAGTGATTGAGTACTACATTTCAGTTGTGCGAGCGACACGGTGAATCTCGCGGCCGTAACTTGGCGAAAGCTGGGTGTCTTGTAGGGTGTTAGCGAGCCCCTACCTCGCGCAACTTATTAAAAAGGCAGCCTAATTTAGGCTGCCTTTTTAAATTCAAAGCTACGCGTTTCAAGCATCCTGAATCGCCTCAGCTTGCCATTTGTAATGTGCCTATGGTGCATTGTTCGGACAAAGATTCCGCAATGCCCATGATCCAGTCGGCAAGGCACATAAATATGCTTTCTGTAGCCAACCATTTGAAACATAAAGATAATATCGCGCGAATTATCTCTGTCTGTTTCCTGCGCAATATCGCCATAGGCAATAGCGTTCAACAAGGCTGGACCGGGATCATACGGTATTGCGCGACCTTGATCGTGCCATTTGATTTTCTGCGCTGTTTGGGGGTGCAGATAGACCTCGCCACACTGCCAATCGAGCTTCCGCAAGACCTGTGGCGGTAATTTGCCAACACGAATTGGGTGGTCGAAGCCACCGTTGAACATCTTGAAAAGGTCGAACTCTAAATCTTGTACCATTGCATATCTTGCGCCTCTAAAGGTCACTGGACACAAGATGTTGCGGCATTTTGCTAGGCGGGTTTCCCGGGGAATCTGTTGACGACCACGGTATTGACCTGCTACGAAAACACTGCGCAGCGTACATTGCGCCACGATTAAAGAAAAAACATCGGCTTCATAGTTCAAACACAGCGCCGGGATGAATCCAAGCATCCCGGCGTTAACTGTTCTTATAGTATTTATTTGCCCGAGAGTCACGCAGCAGGTTGAATCATCTCAAAAAATAAATCCGTATAAGGATTACTTTATACCTGTTTTTGCCAATACCCCTTCCAGTTCCGGCTAACCGGATGCGCCAAGGCAAGGCTTCCAATCCGCCCCGCGAGTTCCCCATTCGGCAAGCCCCGGTGATCTTCAAGCCAAGCCGCATGGTTTGCATATTGGTGCAAGTGACGGGCTGACACGAAATGGTGCTGGCCCCTGATCATCCGGCGCAATCGCGAGAAGTAGCTTTCAACTTGGTTCGTGCAGCTTTCCAGCGTGGAATAGGCTTCACTGTGATTGATGCGCCCGACCTGCCAGCCGTTGTGCAAGGCATCCCAATGGCTGGCTTCATCGGCATGCATGACGGCCAGGCGGCTGACATGCTGCAACGCCAGTTCGACGCCTTCGGCTTCTGATCTCACCACGAATGGCAGGGTGCGGCCCTTGCGCTGGCGGAAGGCCACCACGACGCGGCGCTTGCCTGTCTGGTGTTCTGCCAAGCGGCGGTCAACGCGGTTTTCGACTAGGTTTGCAGGGCGGATATAGCCGCCGTTGTACATGCCATCAACCTCGACATCGCCTTCCAAAGGCGTTTGCGGGCGGTCTGAGGCTATGGTTTCCCTGATCTTGTGGGCCAGCACAAAGGCTGTCTTGTACTGGCAGTTCAAGTCACGGCTCATCTGCACCATGGACAGGCCCTTGGAACCGTTGATGATCAGGCAGATCGCGGCCAACAGGTCGGTGAATGACATCTTGCGGCTGGCAAAGATGGTGCCGGACGTGACCGAGAACTGGTGGCCGCAACCCTTGCACTTGAACTTGCGGCGGGTCGTTATGTGATAGGTGTCGAGACAGCCGCAACGCGGGCATGTGGCTTGGCCATCATCCCAGCGCAATTCGCAGAATGTCTTGTAAGCCTTGGCTTCTCCCATCTGGTAGATGGATTTCAGGGAGAGGGTGCGAGAGGCGGCTGAGAGGAGAAAGTGTTGCATTGTATCATATCCGTTACCAATGTAACTAATATGATGCTAGACATTGTATCTGTCAAGTGGTAAAAGTAATAAATATGATGCAATTGCCCCTTGGAGATTACATGACAAAAGACCTGCCGGAATGGGAAAAGAAGGTCCAAACCCTGTTGAAAGTGGAAATATTGAGACGCAGCTTGACCTACAAGCAGGTATCCGAAAAGCTCGCGGAAATCGGGGTTATTGAGTCGGAGCCTAATATCCGAAACAAGCTCGCCCGAGGCACGTTTAGCGCGGTGTTTTTGGTACAATGTCTGACAGCGATAGGGGCAAAGACAATAAACCTAGATGGGTAATTCCTGCATTAGTTGGCATGGCAATTATTTTGCTAACTGCTCTTGGCTACGTCACTAAGGCAACTTCAGATAATTGGAATGCAAGCCAGCAAAACGCCCGCGAGATACAATCCTATACCGCCCGATATGAGCGCGAGCGCTGTGTCGGGCTTGATGTTGCTGAAGGCGTAAAATGCATAGCCGATGCCAGAAAGGCCGCCGCTGACCAAGAGCGTGACGAGGCCGATCTTTACGCCCAACGGCAAATGGCGGTGTGGGCTTTCCTCGTAGCCGTAACGGCTTTTGTATCCATACCCCTGAGTGTTACTGGTATCCTTTTTGTTTGGCGGTCGTTGGCCATGAACCGTGAAGCCGTTGGGGCTGCCGTCCACGGTAACGAAAACGCTCTCAAGGCCATGAAAGCCGATCTGCGCCCATGGATGGAGATCAAGGAAATAAAAGTCAAAAATTTTCGGACTTCTGCCGAACACATTACCCTTAACGTTGAGGTCTTGTTTGAAAACGTAGGGAAGTCTCCAGCTAAGAAGATTGACGTACGGGCTACAATCCACAAGTCTGAGGATATATCGGATTTGCCCGATATTCTGAAACTTGTGGTCGAAAATAGAAAACGGTCCCCATCTATTGATGATACTATTTTTCCCAGCAACGTGGGTGTTAGGAAAACAGGCAGCACAATAGACAGGGGAAGCACAGTTTCTAGTACCGGGATTTTTGCATTCGTCTCTATCTGTTATATGTTTGACGCCTTTCCCGAAGTTCACCAAACCGCCGCCTTGAAGCATGTCTGGACAAAACACGGAATGTTGCCTGCTAACCAATATGGCGGTCTTGATTTGACGCCCGGGGCACAGCGAGTCGGCCACGTTGTCCTTGTCGATCATGGCGGGATTTTCGCTGATTAGAGACAGCAATACTAGCGCGGTGGCGAGAATACTCACGGCTTACCGCCCGCGCCTTGGTGCGCTTGATACATAAGGCCGCGCTCGGGGTCGTGTTCTGCTGGTTTTTATGGCATCCGGTCAAATTCGGCCCTTAAGCCAGGCCATCCGGGCGGCAAGCCTGTTTCATCTTGATCTCCCCTGTGCATATCTGCTTAACTTTTAGACAGTCGGTTGCGAGCGGAGGGTGAAATGGCAAGAACGGGAATTTTGCGGGCGCTCAAGCGGCTGGCGCGCGAACACGATGCAGCGGAACAGCTTGGCATCACACCTGCTGAATTGCGGTTGCGAAACGCCAAGGCAAGCCTCGACCGCCGGGCCTTTATAAAAGGCAGTCTTGCAGCAGGTGCGGCTGTTTCAGCTTTCGGGCCGGCAAACTTCGCCCAACCCGCGCAGGCCGCTGCCAGCTCTGCACCGCGGATTGCAATTGTTGGCGCTGGCATCGCCGGGCTTAATGCCGCTCTCACGCTGCAGGACAAGGGACTTGCCGCGACAGTCTATGAAGCCTCGAACAAAGTGGGCGGGCGCATGAACAGCGACCGCAGCGACTATTGGGACAATGGCCAGGTCAGCGAGTCATGCGGCGAGCTCATCGATTCCGGGCACGCCACAATTCTTGGCCTCGCCAACCGCTTCAATCTCCCTGTTGATGATCTTTTGGCGGCCCAGCCGGAAGGCTCGACCGACACCTATTGGTTTCTCAACGGACGCTACACGGCCGGGCAGGCGGATATTGATTTCGAGCCCGTTCGCAAGGCCGCGAAAAATGACATCACCGCCGCTGGCTACCCAACCCTGTGGAACAGCTACAAGGCAGCTGGCTTTGCCTTGGACCATATGAGCATCTACGACTGGATACAGACCCGCGTTCCGGGCGGCCATGTCTCGCGCTTCGGCAGATTGCTCGATGTGGCCTATAATATCGAGTATGGCGCCGAAACCACCGATCAGTCATCGCTCAATCTGCTTTATCTTCTGGCCTACCAGCCCAGCCCCAAGACCTTCGCGGTGTTCGGCGTTTCCGATGAACAATACCATATCGCTGGCGGCAACCAGCGCTTGCCGGAGGCCATGGCCGCAGTCCTGCCGGACGTGCGCCTAGGCTGGCGTTTGACCACCATTGCCAAGAACCGGGATGGAACGATTGCGCTTGAATTTGCGGCCCCTGGCGGAACAAGAACCGTAACCGCCGACCGTGTTGTTCTCACCACCCCCTTCACTGTCTTGCGTAACCTGAACTGTGCCAATGCTGGTTTTGACGCCCGGAAGCAAAAGGCGATTTCAGAGCTCGGAGCCGGACGCAACGCAAAGCTCCAGTTGCAATTCAAAAGCCGCTACTGGAATTCCGCCGGACCCTGGGGAATTTCCAATGGCAACACCTATGCCGATTTGGGATTTCAGGCCGGATGGGATGTAACCCGGGCTCAGGATGGCGTGACGGGCATCATGGTGAACTACAGCGGTGGCGACTTTGCTGGTAGCTTCTCGCCCAAGACACCCTATTCGAATGCCGCTGGAAACCCGCAAGTGACGACCTATGCGCGGGCATTCCTGCGCCAGTTGGAAACCTTGTTCCCGGGAATTGCCAGCCAGTGGAACGGCAAGGCAACCCTGTCCGCGTCGTTTCTCGATCCCAACCTGTTGTGTTCCTATTCCTATTGGAAAGTGGGGCAATATACGGCATTCGCCGGATATGAGGGCGTGGCCCAAGGCGCCATCCATTTTGCCGGCGAGCATTGTTCCCAGGACTTTCAGGGGTTCATGGAGGGAGGAGCATCAGAAGGCAGCAGGGCCGCGCTGGAAGTATTTCACGCCCTCACCGGACGATAGGCCCAGCGGCGCGGCGGGGCTGTTGCAACAGAAGCCCGCGCAACCAGATTAGCGCCGGATCCTTGTCATTTCGCTCATGCCAAACCAGGGAATAAAAATAATCTGGAACACTGAGCGGCAGTTTGAATGTCTTCAAGCCTTTGATCATTGCGCCCACACACAGCCGCGACGGCAGGGTGGCGATGAGATCGCCGTCTCGAAGACATTGCATGTTGCCGGCAAAACTGTGGCTGGACACCGCAATATTGCGGCTGCGGCCCAGGCGGCTGAGGGCCAGATCAAGTTCATTGCGGCCGGGATCGCGCATCGAAACAGAGATATGTGGATAGGCGAGATACTGGCTTAGGGTGACATTTGGTTTTTTCAGCCCTCGCGCAAGAGGGTGGCGCGCTGACATCAGGCCCACATAGTGTTCGCGAAACAGGGTTTGCGCGCGGAATGGAGGGGGAGGCGATTTCGTTCCCCAAAAGCTGAGGTCGAGCTTGCCCTCCTCCAGGTGTGCGAGCGTTGCAGCACCCACTGGCACGATTTCCACCTTGATGTTTGGCGCTGCCTTGCGGAGCGCGCGCACGAGGGAAGGCACAAGCGTGAGGGCGGCATAATCGCTGCCTCCCAGGCGCAAGCGCCGGGCATCGGTGGCGGGATTGAATTCGCGGTTCGCGAGAAGTGTTTCAGCTGAGGTCAGCATGGCGCGCACCGGGCCCAGCATGGTTTCGGCGCGTGGCGTTGGCAGAAAGCCTTTTCGCGTCCGGATGAAGAGTGGATCACCGAGAAGATCACGCAGGCGCTTGAGGGCATGGCTGACGGCGGGCTGACTGAGGGACAGACGCTCCGCCGCAGCGGTGACAGAACCAGTCTGGGCCACGGCATCAAAAACAATGAGCAGATTTAGGTCGGGTCTCAAGCGGGCAAATCCTGATATTCTTCTCATGAATATTACAGGCAAATTATTTTCATTTGAAGGATAAAGCTTCCCAAGCCAAGTTGGCTGGAGTTTCACCTGGGGAACGCTGCGACAGCGCCCCTGCAATTGCGAGGACGCCGCTGGAACATGGACACACACTCCCTCAAAATGCCGCTTCAGCCCGCCATCCCGGCATCTGCCAAGATTTTTGGCTGGATTCTGGTGCTCGCCGGCGCTTTCTTCACTTACATCTACATCTTCAATCCAGGCGCATTTTTCCCCGGTGTCACGATCAACACCTACTCCGAGCAATTCGGGCTTTACAGCACGGGCGTGCGCATACTTGGTTCCGTGCTGGGCATACTGATCGCCTTGATGCTGGACAGCGCAGCGCTGCTGGCGCTTATGCTGGTCACCCGCGTTTTCATCGAACTGGGCGATGTGGCTGTTGGATTGATCATCAACAATGGGTCAACCGATGCCAATACGTTCACGCTTGCCGCCCTGGCGGCGGTTGAGTTTTTTTTCATCGTGAAGCTGGCAAGGGTGTTGGCAAGGATCACCGCGATTTCATGATCCTGTAAACCGCCCCTGCATAATCATCGCTCACATAGAGGCTGCCATCGCCTGCCTCCAATATTCCAACCGGGCGGCAGATGACTTCGCCCTTCACTTCGCAGCCCGTCAAAAATGGCTCCTCGCGAATGGAGCCGCCGTCAAACACCAGCCGCATGATGCGGTAGCCGGATTTGACCGTGCGGTTCCATGAGCCGTGTTCGCCAACCAATGCGCTGCCATTCAATGCTGTGTCAGCCTGATGCTTGAGAAAGGCAATCGACAGAGGTGCCACATGCCCGCCAAGGCCAAAGGCCTGGTTGGTGATAGCGAGGCCCTCAGGTTTTTGCGAAAACATATCGGGGTCTTCAACGCCTGAACCATGCAAGAACGGCCAGCCATAATGCTTGCCCTGTTCGATAAGGTTCACCTCATCATCGGGCACATCATCGCCCAGATTGTCACGCCCATTGTCAACGCCGTAAAACGCACCCGTTGCGGGTTGCCAGTCAAAGCCCACCGTGTTGCGGAGGCCCGATGCAAAAATCTCAGGCGCACTCCCCTCCTTGAAGCGCAGCATCGCAGCGCGCCAGGAATGGTCTTCAATGCACGCATTGCAGCTTGAGCCAATCGAGAGATAGAGAAAGCCATCGGGCCCCCGCGCCAAGGTTCGCGAGCTATGGCCGCCCTCCGGAATGTCATCGAGGATGACGCGCGCGTTGGAAAGCGCCTTGCCATCGAAATCATATTTCACCACGCGGTTGACTTCCGCCACAAAGAGCGAACTCCCCTCCAGCAGCAAGCCGTGCGGCAAGTTCAAATCCCGGCTGAGAACAACCAGGTCATCCGCATGGCCATCGCCATCCCCATCGGATTTCAGCAGCACAATATAGCCGCTCTTGTAGCCCGAAACGATGAGGTCGCCGCCCACGGTCAGCTGCATCATGCGGGGCGTGCCAAGCCCCCGGACAAACACTTCAAGCTGGTAATCCTCCGGCAATTTTATCCGCTCACGGAGCAATCTTTCCCAGGCATCGCGGGGTTCCGGCCTGGTGGACTGACCCGCAGCATCTGGGTTCGCCCAGAGCAAAGTGCAGGCGAATATGAGGAACGCAACTCCGGTAAGTGACATTCGGTTTAACATGGCCACCTTCCTCAACCCTGTCATCCCCGCATTTATTGCGGGGACCCATTTATCAATATGCCCATCTGCGGGATCATCGGCACAACGGGTCGCCGGAACAAGTCCGGCGATGACATTTTTTACAGGCATCCTGGTCAATTGCAGGTTTTCCCTGAACCAGGGAAAGTCCGGGCTGGAAGTTATCTCAACACTTCCGCCATTACAAATTTTCAGAAGCCTAGAACAAGCCCGCGATCTGCCCCTTCGCATCGAGCCCGATGACTTCCGCCGAGGGCGCCTTGGGCAGGCCCGGCATGGTCATGATGTCACCGCAGACTACGACGATGAATTCAGCGCCGGCTGAAAGCCTGATTTCGCGGATGGGCACCACATGGTTGGTGGGTGCGCCTTTGAGGTTCGGATCGGTGGAGAAGGAGTATTGCGTCTTGGCCATGCAGATCGGGAACTTGCCATAGCCCTGCGATTCGTAAGTCTTGAGCTGGTCACGCACGGATTTGTCGGCCACGATATCATCGGCGCGGTAAATTTCGCGGGCAATGGTCTTGATCTTGTCCCACAGCGGCATGTCATCGCCGTAGATCGGCTTGAACTGCACCGAGCTTCTGTCGGCAAGCTCGGCCACATGTTTGGCCAGCGCTTCCGTGCCCTTGCCGCCCTCGGCCCAATGCGTGCACTTGAACGCTTCAACGCCATGGCTCTTGCAATAGGCAACGATCGCATTCACTTCCGCTTCCGTGTCGGTCACGAAATGATTGACGGCAACGGCAATCGGCACGCCAAATTTTTTCATGTTTTCGATATGGCGGCCCAGATTGACCAGGCCCTTTTGCAACACCTCGACATTTTCCTTTTTCAGATCTTCCTTGGCCGCGCCGCCATGCATCTTCAGTGCACGGATGGTTGCGACGATCACCGTGGCCGTCGGCGTCAGGCCTGCCTTGCGGCACTTGATGTCAAAGAATTTCTCGGCCCCCAGATCAGCGCCAAAGCCCGCTTCCGTCACCACATAATCGGCAAGCTTCAGGCCGGTTTTCGTGGCCATCACCGAATTGCAGCCATGGGCAATATTGGCGAACGGTCCGCCATGCACAAAGGCCGGATTGTTTTCGAGTGTCTGCACCAGGTTCGGCATCAGCGCGTCCTTGAGCAACACGGTCATCGCACCCGGCGCCTTGATGTCCTTGGCCAGAACCTGGCCCTTGTCGCGCTTGGCTGCCACAACGATCTGGCCGATGCGCCGTTCCAGATCCGCAATCGAAGTGGACAGGCAAAGGATCGCCATGATTTCGGAGGCCACCGTGATGTCAAAGCCTGCTTCGCGGGGATATCCGTTGGCCACGCCGCCAAGCGAGCATACAATCTCGCGGAGCGCCCGGTCATTCATGTCCATCACGCGCCGCCAGGTCACCCGCCTTGTATCAATGCCCTGCTCGTTGCCCCAATAGATGTGATTGTCGATCATCGCCGACAACAGATTATGCGCTGACGTGATGGCGTGGAAATCGCCGGTGAAATGCAGGTTGATATCCTCCATCGGAACAATCTGCGCATAACCGCCGCCCGCAGCCCCTCCCTTCATGCCGAAGCAGGGTCCAAGCGAAGGCTCGCGCAAGCAAACGATGGCCTTCTTGCCGATCCGGTTGAGCCCGTCACCCAAGCCAACGGTCGTCGTCGTCTTGCCTTCGCCCGCAGGCGTTGGATTGATGGCGGTGACCAAAATCAGCTTGCCATCCTTCTTGGAGGCCAGGCTGTCGATGTAGTCCAGATGCACCTTGGCCTTGGTGTGGCCATAGGGAATGAGATCTTTTTCAGGAATTCCAAGGGCCTTGCCCACGTCCATGATCGGTTTCATCTTCGCTTCGCGCGCGATTTCAATATCGCTCTTGACGGTCATGGTAAGAAAATCCTTCCCTGTGAGAAAATAATATTCATAGCGGGAAACTAGGTGGGCCCGCCCGAAAAGTCCATACGCCGAAGATTGGCGCCGGGCTTTCTTGCAATATCCATCCACATAATGCGATGCTGCTTGCGACGGTTTTGCGACAAATCTTGACGAAGGGGCATTATGAGAAATTTCGACCAACCCGGCAGGTCACCCGCCGTGGCGGCAAACGGCATGGCAGCCACCTCATCACCGCTGGCAACGTTGGCAGCCGTGGACGTGCTGCGTGGCGGCGGCAATGCGGTTGATGCCGCCATCACCGCCTCAGCCGTTCTCTGCCTCACCGAGCCCCACATGACTGGCATCGGTGGCGATTGCTTCGCCCTCATCGGCAAACCCAATGGTTCAATTGTGGGCCTCAATGGTTCGGGCCGTTCCGCCGCAAAAGCCGATGCGGACTGGCTGAAAAAATCCGGCCTGACGGAAATTGAGGCCCACAGCGTTCATGCCGTCACCGTCCCCGGCGCCATCGATGCCTGGGAGCAACTCTTGACCGAGCACGGCTCCATGACCCTGGGCGAGGCCCTGGCCCCAGCCGTGGCCCTCGCCGAACAGGGTCTACCCATCACTGCGCGCGTTGCCAGCGATTGGCCAGACAGCGAGGCCATGCTGGCAGCCGATGAGGGTGGCCGCAAACACTATCTGATCAACGGCAAAGCCCCGCGCCTGGGCGAGATCATGGCCTACCCCGCCCTTGCCAGATCGCTCAAGCATATCGCCAGGCATGGCCGCGACGGGTTCTATGCGGGCGAGCTTGCAAACGACATGGTGAGTCATTTAGCCGCGCGCGGCTCGCTTCTGACGCTGGAGGATTTTGCCGCAACCGAATCAACCTGGGTCAAACCCATCCAGACGGAATTTGCCGGCTACGGCATTTACGAAATTCCGCCCAATGGCCAGGGCCTCGCCGTTCTCATAACTCTCAACATTCTGAGCCACTTTGGCCTGAAGAGATATGATCCCGAAAGCCCCGAGCGCCGTCATCTCGAGCTGGAAGCCCTGAAACTCGCCTGGACTCTCAGAAACCGCCATATTGCCGACCCTGATTTTGCTGATGTGCCGGTTGCAGATCTTCTCAGCACCGAGACATCGCAAAAATTGGCGAGCCTCATCGATATGAACCACAGTTCAGATGGCGTGGTAACGCTGCCCGGCTCCGATACGGTTTATCTGACTGTTGTCGATAAAAACCGGCTGAGCGTATCATTTATCAACTCGGTCTATTGGAACTTCGGCTCCGGCATCATAACGCCAAACTCCGGCATCACCTTGCAAAACCGCGGCGCTGGCTTTGTAACCACACCCGGCCACCCCAATTGCATTGCGCCCGCAAAGCGCCCGCTGCACACGATCATTCCAGCCATGGCGAAAAAAGACGGCAGGATCGATATGGCTTTTGGGGTCATGGGCGGCAATTTTCAACCCATGGGTCACACCATGCTGGCCGTAAACCGCTACATCTATGGCATGGGCCCGCAGGAAGCCCTGAGCTTTCCCCGCTGCTTCCCGGAAGCGGGCGAAGTGCTGGTCGAAAGCACCGTTCCCGCCAATGTTGTAACTGGCCTCAAAAACAAGGGCCACCGCGTTGTGTTATCGCAGGAACCGCTGGGCGGCGGGCAAGCCATTGTCATTGACCACCGCCAAGGCATTCTGATCGGTGGCTCCGACCATCGCAAAGATGGTTTTGCCCTGGGTTATTAGAAAATTCATAATTAAAATTTTGTCTCTGTTTACGATTGCCCGGCTAGTTTAGCCCAGACGGCAAAACCAGACATCGCGTAAGCTCTCGGAGGCGACTTGAGCAAAGAAGTTGTGAAGCTACCCTTATTTTCTTTTCAGGCCGACCAGATTGGATCCTCCAAGGACTCTGCAGCCGAAGCCGCTGTAACCAAACTTGCCAAAGTAATCGATGCCGATGCCTTGCAGCACATAAATCGTGCATTGGAGGCGGCAGGCGAGGCCGCTTACCACTGGGTGATTGAGACTGACGAAATACAGTGGAGTCCGAATTTCGAAAACCTTCTGCATTGCAAGCCGGATCTGGTGAAATCCGGCCGGAGCTTTGCCGACCTCGTGGACGGCGAGAACACCGTCAGTCGCTATCAAGCCATTATGCTGGATCAGTCAACCGACTCTGGTGCAGGCGTGGCTTTTCAAATTGAATACCTCTTCAAACCTGAGGGCCGCACGAGCAAGCGCTCCATTTGGCTCGAAGACAAGGGCAAGTGGTTTGCCGGCAAGAATGGCCGGCCAGCAGAAGTTTACGGCACGGTGCGGAAAATTGAGGGAAATCCAATTGGCGATCAGCCGACAGCCTCCAGCGACAGCAATGATCCCCTCACCGGCATGATGAACCGCGACCGCCTGGCTGAAACCCTGGGCGAAACTGTCACGAATGCCCACCGCAAACAACAGGATTGCGCCTTCCTCATTGTCGCCATCAACAATCTGGCGGTCGTGAATGAAACCTATGGTTATGAGGTGGCCGATGAAGTGGCGGCGGCTGTCGGAAAGCGCCTGCGCCAGTTGGTTCGCACTGGCGATGCCATCGCCCGCTACTCCGGCACCAAGTTTGGCATCATTCTGGCCAATTGCACCAGCGACGAACTTCCAGTGGCGATCAACCGGTTTGTGAACGCCACCCGCGAAAGCGTTATCGAAACAGAACACGGACCGGTTTGGGCCATGCTCTCCGTGGGCGCCGTCACTGTGCCAGCCCATGCCCACAACGCCAGCATCGCAATGGCCAGAGCCGAAGAAGCCTTGACTGAGGCCAGACGCCTGCCGTCCGACGGCGCGGTTATCTATCAGCCTTCATCGGCACGCCTGGCAGAGCGCGGAGTGAACACCAAAAGTGCCGCAGAAATTGTGAAGTCGCTCAAGAATGACGAATTCAAATTGGGCTTCCAGCCCATTGTCGATGCCACCACCAGGGAAATCATCCTGCATGAGGCGTTGCTGCGGCTGATCGACAAAGACAACAACATGATCGCCGCCGCCCACCTGATTCCCATCGCCGAAAAACTCGGCCTAGTGCGCCTCATTGATCGGGCCGTGGCCCAAATGGCAATCGCTGCCTTGCATCGCCACCCGCAGGCCAGGCTTTCCATCAATGTTTCGGGCTTGACCGCAACCGACCCCCATTGGTTCAATCAGCTGACCTCCATCATCACCGCCAACCAATCCGTGGCAGAACGCCTGGTCATCGAAATTACCGAGACCGTAGCGCTTGGCAACCTCAGGGAAGCTTCGGGCTTTGTCGAGGCGCTCCGCAACATCGGCTGCAGTGTGGCCATCGATGATTTTGGCGCTGGTTTTACCTCGTTCAAGAACCTGCGCGAGCTGCCCATCAATATTGTCAAGCTCGACGGCTCATTCTGCCGCGGCCTGAAGGAAAATGCCACCAACCAATATCTCGTTCAAACTCTGACGGACCTCGGGCA
This sequence comes from Rhodobiaceae bacterium, assembly GCA_031409595.1. Classification (GTDB taxonomy): domain Bacteria; phylum Pseudomonadota; class Alphaproteobacteria; order Rhizobiales; family Aestuariivirgaceae; genus Aestuariivirga. The sequence continues at coordinate 1,579 of JANNXN010000187.1, read as the reverse complement.
CAAGTTCGGCTTTAAGGTCATCGCCGAATGGGTCGAGACCGAGGAAGACGCCGACATCCTAACCAAGTGTCACGTGGATTATTTGCAAGGTTATCTTTTCGGGGCGGCTTCCCTCAAGCTCCCCTGGCCCACGGCTGAACAGCCAGTCCTCACAACTTTTGTGACCGCCCCATCCCAGTCCGTGAAATTGGAAGGACCCGAGGACGCCCTGAGCGTGAGCTTGACCCAGGCCCGCGATCAGTTGATCACAACGCTCGAAATATCAGCCAAAGATGCCGGTGACGATTCAAGCGATGACTTTTCACGTCTGCGGCTTGCCATCAAAACCCTCGACCAGCATTTCGGCAGCTAAATTCCCGCTGGACGGACAAGTCAATTCCTGAAAGACTTAGGCCGCACACCCGAGAGCCGGAGCCCGCCGATGAACAAGCCGCACAATCCAGCCGAAGCCCAGAACGCCGCACTGGCGCGCATGCAGCAATTCATGTCAGCCTCACCAGTGCCCTCGATTTCAACCGAGCTTCTGGCCACCGCCGATGGCGAATTGAACCGCGAGCTCAACCATTTCCTGTTTGATCCGCCAGCCAATCCCGATTTGCTGAAAGGCAAACGCATCGCCATCTGCTGCACCAACGGGGTTGAGGAAGTTGAAATCATCGGGTCCATCCGCTGGCTCACCGAGCGGGGCGCCATCGTCCACATCGTATCGCCCCGCATCGGCGATTTTCCGCCAAGCCTTGGCCTGCGCTTTCCCGCCATCGCCCAAACCCATGTGCTTTCCGTGCGGCTGATGGAAAATGCCGGCTGGCTGAAAATTGACCGCTACATGGACGAAGCCAAAGTCGCTGACTATGACGCCATGATATTGCCCGGCGGCAGCTGGAACCCGGATTTCCTCCGCGCCGACAAACATGCCCAGAACTTCACCCGCGACATGCACGCCGCCGGCAAGCCAACCTGCGGCATCTGCCACGGCCCCTGGGTGATGGTGAGCGCCAGAATGCTCGAAGGCAAGAAGGCCACCGCCGTCTGGAACATCCAGATCGACCTCGAAAACGCCGGGGCGACAGTCATCGACGAACCCTGCGTGGTCGACGGCAACCTCATCACTGCCCGCTTCCCCTACGACCTCCCCCGCATGATCGAGGCGCTGGTGAAACAATTGGTGGCGGCTTGAATAAAGTTCCCTTGAGAGGAAAATAATCCTTGACACCGTGCGCTCCGTCTGCCATAAAGGCTCATTCTCCACACATGGGTTAGGATTTATGATGAGCTGGATATTTCGATATCTGACAGTGATGCTCTATGGGCGATTGTTGGCAGACGGCAGCGCCGCACTGTATATGGAAAGCGTCAGAAAGTTGAAAACAGGAACCGCCGTCTCTGCGCAGGCATTGCCGATTGGCAAACAATGCCACGACCCGCCAAGGCAAATAAAGGAGGAATACCTGGAGAGCTTACTTAAATTCGTACTGGGCTATTTTGGGAGATTTCCAATACTCCGAATGACGGACAGTCATAGATTCTACTATTGCTGTTAGGGCCGCAAGAAATGAGCACTCCAATGCTTCAATGGCTT
>JANNXN010000186.1:0-13792 GCA_031409595.1 Rhodobiaceae bacterium | reverse complement strand
CTAATTCCCGCCGTGCTGGATTGGCCCCACCGCAGGCAACAACCCGCCCTTCACCAGGTCATGGGTCACCTCTTCAATCGCGCCCCGCAAGGTATCAACCAGGAAATCCGCTTCCTTGATGCTCAGGATCAGCGGTGGCGACATCACGTCGAGATGGCCGATGGGGCGCACCAAGAGCCCGCGGCTCTCGCACAGCTTTGAGATGCGCTTCGAGATATTGATCTCATCCGGCAAATGCGCCTTGGTCGCTTTGTCGGCAACATATTCCACGCACATCATCAGGCGTTTGCCCCGCACATCGCCAACAATGCGAAGATCAGAAAGTTCGTGCAGCCGCTTCTCAAAATAATCACCGACAACCTTGGCGTGATCAAGCAATCCTTCGCGCTCAATGATCTCGATATTCTTCAAAGCCGCAGCACAACAGACGGGATGGCCCGAATAGGTAAACCCATGGGCAAACCACACATCCGCACCCGGCTGGCTGATGCTTTCATAGATAGCGTCAGAAAATATCGTGGCGCCCAGGGGCAGGTAGCCCGATGTCAAACCCTTGGCAGAGACGATGATATCGGGCTCAACTTCAAACACGTCATAGCTGGCAAACCAGTGGCCCAGCCTGCCAAATGCCGTCACCACTTCATCGGCGATAAACAGGATGCCGTTTTCCTTGGCCACTTCACACATGCGCTTGAGATAACCGGCAGGCGGCGTCACAACCCCGCCTGAACCCTGAATGGGCTCCGCGATAAAGGCCGCTATGTTCAGGGCCCCCACTTCCCGAATCTTGGCCTTGAATTCATCAACCAGAAAATCCGTGAACTGATCTTCCGTCATGCCATCGGGCCGCCGATAGGGATAAGGTGCTGAAAGATGATGGATGAAATCAGTAATGTAGTGAAAATGCTCCGTCCGGTCGCCATAACGATTGCCGATCGACATCGCCAGATAGGTTGATCCATGATAGGAATTATGTCGGGAAATAATATGCTTGCGCGATGGTTCGCCACGCCGCGCATGATAAAAATGCGCCAATCGAACTGCCGTGTCATTGGCGCAGGAACCAGACGTTGAGAACGCCACATGATTAAGCGAACCGGGCGCTATCTCGGCAAGCTTGGCCGCAAGCTCGGAAGCGGGCGCATTGGTCATGTCCACAAACGGATTGCCATAGGGCAGAAGCCTAACCTGCTCCGCTATGGCCTCCGCCATTTCATTTCTGCCATAACCCACATTCACACACCACATGCCGCCAAGGCCATCAAGATAGCGCTTGCCGTTCACGTCAATGATATGGGTGCCCTCGCCCTCGACAATGAGCAGCGAACCGTCTTTTTTGAAACTGTCAAAATGGGTCCAGGGATGCAGAAAATGATCGTGGTCTTTCTGCCAGATATCCTGCGCATTGAAACGGTTGCTGGCCGGGTTCAGCATGGGGTTCTCCTGTTTTGTGACAGCCTAGCAGCTCTGTCAGCACAAGAGCCAGCTACAATAGCTTACACTTGGCCTCACAAATCCTTACACGTGGCTGTTAATTAACCAGCAAATAACGATAGCGCTTGATGAAATCCTCTAGAACCTCAAGCAAACGCCGCATATCGGGCTGTTCCACCACAAGCGATAACGCCATAAACCCGCGTTCCGCCATGTAGATGCCGTGATCCAGAAGATGAAGGTAAAGCAGGCGCTTCAACCGAACATCGGCCTTGGCCACATCATCCGGCCCGCCAATTGCACCAGAAATCGGATGCAGCGTTATCATGGAGCCGACACCCGTGGCCTGCATCGAACATTGATATCGCATGAACAAGTCATTCATCGCTTGGCGCAGCTCTTCGCCCCGCGTGTTAAGCGCCACACAGGCCTCTGGCGTATAGATCTCCGTTAGCCCTGCAAGCCCCGCCATCATCGTCAGCGTATTGTTGTTGAACGTGCCAGCATGGGGAAGCGCGTTGGGCCGCGAGGGGTCAAACTGCTCCATGATGGCGCGGATGCCACCGAAGGCGCCAAAACTCATGCCCCCGCCAATGTATTTTCCAAGTGCCTTGAGATCAGGTTGAATGCTGTAGTGCGCTGATAGTCCATTGGGGTGAAGCCTGGACGACATCACCTCATCGAAGATCAAAACAATCCCGCGCGCTTTGGTTTCAGACCGCAGCATTGCGAGAAACTCCGGTGTGGCCGGAAGACATCCGCCTCCACCGAGCATGGGTTCCAATATCACCGCCGCCAGTTCATCCGCATGCTGAGCAATCAGCGCGCGCGTGGCGTCCACATCGTTAAACCGTGCCATCACACATTCAAACGGCGCATTGACCGGCGAGGCGCCATGACTGAAATAGAGGGTGCCGCCATGATAACCGCCTTGCATCGGCATGATCTTTTTCCGGCCCGTAAAGCATCGCGCCGCCGCCAGCGCCATCATGTTGGCTTCCGTGCCTGAATTGGTAAAGCGCACCAGATCGAGATTGAACCGCTTGGTCACGGCTTCCGCAAATATGACCTCGCGCGAATGATGCGCGCCCATGTTGAGCCCCTGCTCCATCGCTTCCGCCACCGCCTGCTTGATGCGCGGATTGGAGTGCCCATAAATTCCCGCCGAATATTCACCCACCAGATCGAGATAGGAATGGCCATCAACATCCCAAATTCTGGAGCCTTCAGCCCGCTCCGCACGGATGGGAAACGGCGCTAAAAACAACACTGTGCGCGTGTTGCCACCTGGCATCACAGCTTTCGCCCGCTCGTGCAGCGCCTGCGTTTTGGGCCGTTTGGCCACGAAAGTGGCAATCGCCTGGTCCAGCGCCTGATCAATCGTCAACATGTAATGCTCTCCAGCTAGTCAACCGAAGGATCGCTGAGAGTCTTCAGAAAAGCAACTATCGCGTCAATTTCCTCATCATTCAGTCGCGGAACCCCGGAACGCTTCCGGTCATAGGGCACTTCGTCCGCGTTCACATAGATCTGGCTTTCAGGTGGTAAATCGTCATATTTTTTGACCGAACCATCGGCCAGCTTTGTGAACCAGATTTCCGGGTTGGTATCACGGGTTGCGTAAAATTTGACAACATCCCGCAATTCGACAATCGAACCATTGTGGAAATAGGGCGCTGTCTGCGCAATATTTCGAAGTGTTGGCACTTTGAAGAAGCCGCAGAGCGACGCAATATTAAAGCCAGCGGGCGCCTTTTTTTCAATTCCGGGCTGTTTGCAAAGTCCAAGATCATAATGGCCGGCATCTGCGTTGACAGGGATGGCGGCATTACGCGGCACGCCAGCAGAATCATAAGTGAAATCCGTGAAAAGCCAATCCTCGGGCTTGCGCGAATCCGCCTTTCCCACATGACATGCGAGGCAATTGCCTTTCTGCGGGTCCTTGAACAATTCAAAACCCCTGGTTTCAATTTCCGTAAACAGAATTTCACCTCTGAGATAGGCATCAAATCTCGACGCAAACGGAATGAATTCCGGCAGCTTCTGGTAGGCGGCAATGGCTTCGGAAATATTCGCGAAAGCAACTTCTGAATCGCTGAATGCATCGGCGCCAAAAACCTTCCGCATGAGATGCGCGTACTTGCTTGCGCGAACCTTGGCAACAACAGCCTCGACGGAAGGATTGTTCATTTCCAGCGGATTGAGGAACGGGCCCCTTGCCTGTTCGGCAAGCGTGGCTGCACGGCCATCCCAGAACTGCCCACCCGTGGGCACATGTTCAACCCGTCCATTTTCACCCACAACTTTCACAAATGCAAAAGGGGGACTGAACATGGAATACATGATCGTGGGAGTATTGCGGTTGCCAAAAATCTCAGGCCGGCTGCCTCGCGCTACGGCGGCCAGCCGCGAGCCATTGTTCCCCTGTCGCGCCTTAAAGGGATCATGGCATGCGACACAAGCCAAACCTTTTGGCTCTGACAAATTTGAATCATCAAACAGATGCTCACCCAAGAGCTCCAGGTCAGTGAGCTTTGCAACATCCGGCGCCGGCTTGGGGAGTTCGACGATAAAGAAGAACCCGCCGAGCAGCGCAACAAGTGCCGCTAGCCCAACGAAAAGTTCAATCCCGCCACGTCTAACTGCCATATCTGCCCTAAATCCTCTGCCCTGGCTTTCATCTTACAGGGTATTGCGTTTGACAGCAAAAGCGTCCTGCGGTCCAACGTAGCAGGCCCGCAACTAAGGGTTTGTTAAATTCAGGCCGAAAAACCTGCCAAACGGGTGCATTGCTTGATTCCAGCCAGCCATCATCATAGGTTAACTTCCGGGTCTGGGTCCGGGTGTTTTTATGAGTAAGCGAAAGAGCAATCTCCTCAAAGCCGCCTCTGTCAGGCTCGACTCAAAATCATCTTTCGATGACGCCGTCTCGGCCATCATTGCAAGCTCGCTGGCTCAGTTCGTGGTCAATTGGGCATCGCTCCGGAAAACCGACAGCCCGGAATCCATCCACCAAATGCGAGTAGCACTCCGCCGCCTGCGCAGCGGAATTGTAATGTTCAAGCAGGTTGCGCCCGCTGCCACCTTCGTCCGGCTTCGCCAAGGTGCAAAGCAAATAACTTCCGTATTGGAGCCAGCCCGCGAGTTCGATGTATTTTGTGAGTCTATCCGGCAAGGCCCGCTTCCGCAGGCCACACCCGCAGCGATTTGTGATCCGCTGCTCGCCGTTCTGGAAAACCACAGAACAGCCGCTTACAGCCAGGCACGCCTGCACATCGAGGCTATCGAAACCATAGTATTTGTTCTCGACGTCATAATTTTCCTGGCGCGAAAGGACTGGCAAACAGCAGTCACCGGCAGAAAACTGCAAATGCCAGCCCGTAAATTTGCAAAAAGCGCTTTGGAAAAGCTCCATGCCGATGTCCTCAAACGTGGCAAGCGACTGCCGAGACTTTCGGATGACGCGCGCCATGAGCTGCGGATCGCTCTCAAGAAATTGAGATATGCGACCGAATTTTACGGCAAGCTCTTTGATCGCTCCAAAAGGAGGAAATCCATGATCGAGAAGGCATCTGCCTTGCAAGACATCCTGGGCGCCCACAATGATTTGGTCAGTTTGAAACGGTTCGTCGAAGTGAACAAGCTGGCGCGCGACCCCGCGTTGGCGGCGAGTTCAGAATTCATTCTCGCTTGGTATGCGAAGCAATCCAGCGCAGCCGACAAATCGCTCCACCAAGCCTGGAAAAAATTCAAACACGCCAAAACATTCTGGAGCTGAATGCCGGCTAACCCGATTGCGTTTCTATCAGGGTGGCGACACGGTCCTGCAGGTCCCACAAATAGCTGTCATGGATGCCCGCGGCCTCAAGCGCGAGCACCGTCTCGCGAAGATATTCCGCCCCACTGCCCCAATGGCCGCATGCCACAGACAATGTTTGGGCAATTTCCTCTTTTGACAGCTCGCCAACATAGAACGGGCTTTCCGGGTTGGCGGTGAAGGCTATTGCCTTGGTGGTGATGCCGCCGCCCACTTCAACATCTATCCACCGTGGCAAATTGCTCGGCGGCTTGAAGGTCATCTCACGCCGCCACAGCTTTGAGAGGTCGGCCCATTCGCTAGCCGTCGCCACCTCCTGCACCAGGCCTTCGCAGCGGCCGCCGCGATCAATTTGCATCATCAGCCCCGGTTGCTCCAATGTACCGCGAAAACGCACCGCTTTCAGGCAAAATGAGCGCTGCCACCTCCGCGCAACGGCACGGGCTGTGGTGACAGGTTCAAACGCCGGCTTCCAGATGAGCGAGCCATAACTAAAAACATACAGCGGACCATCTGGTCTTTTCAAAATAAAATCAGATAGATAAGTGTCATAGTCGGCTTCCGAAAACAGCCTCGCTCCGACCGGCGGCCCGGCATCCAAAACCTCGCGATGTACGGTCTTTACTAACGCGGCCGTCAGGCGCATGACTTGGTCAAGCAATTTCACAGACCCTAAATCACCCGGATATTAAACAACAGAATACAAAATTGACAGTCATGCTATCTTGAAAAAACGCTCGTTTCAGGGAGTTGTCAGGCAATTTCAGGCATATTGGAGAAATGTCACTGTTTAACCTCTTGTTTGGCGCGCCGCCAGGGCTGACCCGGCGATCATTCCTCTGTCTTTTGACAGGGGCCGCAATCCTGTTGCTCGAACCATCTGCCATGGCTAGCGGCTCAAATAGCGGCTCAGGCGGGAGTGGCAGTGACGACGGTGGCGGTGATGGCGGCGGCAACGACGGTCCCGGCCATGACGACGATGACGACGACGACGATGATGACAGCGATGAAGCAACGAAAGAAGTAACAGCAGGCAATGCTGTTCCGCTCGTTAAAATCATTGCCGAAGTTCAAAAGAAGGTTCCAGGCGAGGTCCTTGACGCAAAGTTTCACCGGAGGTTTGGCCGATTGACTTATGTCCTCACCGTGCTTTCAACATCGGGGACATATTTTACCGTAACCGTAAACGCGCGTACGAAGGCCATCCTGAACGTCCAGGAAAAATAATGCGCATCCTCATCGTTGAAGATGAATCCGAAGTAGCTGATCATTTGAGCCGCATACTTTCTGCGTCGGGCTTCCTCCCGGAAATTGCAGGAGATGGGGAGACAGCTTGGTTTCTGGGCGACACAGAAGATTTTGCGGCAGTCATCCTCGATCTCGGCTTGCCTGTCCTTGATGGCATCAGCGTTCTCAAACGGTGGCGGCAGGCTGGTCGAACAATGCCTGTCATCGCGCTCACCGCGCGCGGAAATTGGCGCGACAAAGTTGACGGGATAAATGCCGGCGCCGATGACTATCTCGGCAAGCCATTCGAGGCTGAAGAACTGGTCGCAAGGTTGCGAAGTGTTCTCAGGCGCACGGGTGGTCATGCGGCACCCGACATTAACGTTGGCCGCGTGCGCCTTAACACAACCACAATGCAACTGAGTGTTGACGGAATTCCAATCAAAGTATCACCACTCGAATACCGCGCCATGAGTTACCTATTGCACCACAGAGGCGAGGTTGTTCCTTTCCAGAAAATCTATGAGCATGTCTATGGAACGGGCGATCCCTCAAGCAATACGCTCCAAACATTGATTGCGAGGCTGCGCAAAAAAGTAGGCGACGGTTTCATCGAAACACGGCGCGGTGCTGGCTATATTATCGCAGGTGAAGAAATTTGAGACGGCCGTCAATTCGCCTCAGGCTGGTCCTTGCAGCAGCGGTTTCAATCATTCTGGCGCTCGCATTTATCGGGTTTCTCATTGCAAACGTCTTCGACCGCCAGATTGCCGTCCGCCTGGAAAACGATCTTTCGCAGCAGCTTGATCAGTTGTCAGCCCATCTCGTGATGGGTCCCAATGATGCCGCTGGCCTTAACCAGGCTCTCACTGATCCACGCTACGAGCGGCCGTTATCCGGCCTCTATTGGCAAATCGATGAGGCAGGCCAAATGCCTTTGCGATCCCGCTCCCTTTGGGACACCACGCTTGAGAGCACAGCCGCATTGAATTCTGGTTCGCCGAAAATCCTGACAATTGCTGGCCCTGGTCATACGAATTTGGTCGCTCTGGTTCGCGACGTGACACTGCGCGACAAAAAAAATATCAAACGGCGTTTTCGCCTGTCGGTCGCCGAGGATGCGGCCGTTTCGGCAGCAAGCCGCGATGAGCTGCTGCGAACGCTAGGCCTCGGACTTGCCATAGCTTGTCTCGGATTGATCATTGCAGCTGTGGTGCAAATTACCTACGGCCTCCGGCCACTCGAAGCCGTTCGACGTGAAATTGAAGTCATTCGCCATGGCACCGCCGGCAACATTGATACAACAGACATTCCAGTAGAGGTTGTACCACTCGCCGCGGAAATAAACGCACTGCTTGATTTGCACCGTCACAATGTCAAACACGCCCGCAGGCGTGCGGGCGACCTCGCCCACGGTCTCAAGACCCCGCTGGCAGCACTCGCCGCCCAGGCCGATATGCTCGCCCGACAAAATGCACCCGAAGCGGCTGGATCCATTCGCCGCCATCTCCACGCCATGCATCGATATGTGGAGCGAGAACTGGCGCTCGCTCGTTCACAAGGAGGCGGCGATCAAATAGGTGAAGGCGCCAAGGCCATTGCCGAAATCAAATCCATAATTGAAACTTTAAAAAAATTGCCGTCTGGCCAACCACTTGAATACGCCCTAAGCGGGCAGAGCAATCTGGTCCTCGCCATGAACGCCGAGGATTTCGCCGAAGTTGCTGGAAACCTCATCGACAACGCGCGAAAATGGGCCCGCCGCACCATCGCAATCAGCGTCACAGTAATTGCCAGCAATGCGGTCATAACCGTTGATGACGACGGGCCAGGAATCCCCGAAGATAAGCAATCAGAAGTCTTGGGCCGTGGCGTCAGGCTGGATCAAAAAGTGGTTGGCAGCGGCCTGGGCCTCTCAATTGTCGAAGCCCTGCTGGAAAATTACAAAAGCCGGTTGCATCTGGCAAAGTCCCCCAGTGGCGGCCTTTCCGCCAGTTTTACAATTCCCTTGAAGTAGGACGCGGCTTGTTTATTGACCGCCATTTCAAGTCGCGATAAAAATTCATCAGACATAATCTCTTGCGGAGATTAAAACGGCGAGAATTACCGGAATCGGCGGCGTTTTCTTCAAGTCAAAAGGCGACGATAAGGCCCTTGCAGCATGGTATCAAAAACATCTGGGAATGCCCCTGGAAGACTTTGGCGGCGCCATTCTGAAGTGGCCCGATGACAAAGCCGAAGACCAGGGCCTGACCGTTTGGCATTTGGCTGAAAAGAGCAGCGAATGGTTCGGCCCCAGCAATTCCAACTTCATGATCAACTACCGCGTCGACAACCTGGGCGAATTGCTGGCTCAGCTAAGGAAAGCCGGAGTTGAAATTTTGAAAGGCCCGGAGGCCCATGAAAACGGCAAGTTTGCATGGATCATGGACCCCGACGGAAACAAAGTGGAACTGTGGGAGCCGATGATCTGGGACGACAAAAACAAGGCCCCCTGATTCCCGCCACCAGAAATCCCTCATCTATAATAGACTAAAAGTTTGCCGGGAGAATCGCGAGGTTGCTTTGATCGAAATCAACGGGAAGTTTGCGCTCCTGCAAATTCACGCCACACCGGACGTTTCAGAATGCTATCGCCTTGTCAGCCGCAATCGGGGGGAAAACTTATTGCTGATGTAGATCAGCTGCCGAGAATGCGGCGGCGTTCTTCGAACTCATCCTTGTTGATCTCTCCCTTGGCGAAACGCTCTTTGAGAATGTCGAGCGGCGTTTGACTTGCAGGCCAAGTTCCCTGCGGCACTCCGCCAAGCCACCGGACAAGAAGAACAATGGCCGCGATCGCTACGGCAAAGACCAGGATCATAAACAAGGGGCCAAAAAACATACTATAACCTCCGTCATTCCACCACATCATCGGCTTGCTCCTGCGTTGATGATTTCAAGTCAGTCCCGCCTCCCCAAGAAGCTTCGCTGCTTGCGCTGAACGCTTATCAGTTCCACGGAGCAGGATAACAGGGCTGCCAAAGCGAACATTGATTTCGCTCAACCTCTTGAGAATGCCACCAAGAGGAATATTCGGCGCGCCGGGACTGAACTCCTGGCCCGAATGACTGAAGACTGGCGCGGGCGGCCGTGACCTGCCACTGAAGTTTCATCCAGCCGCAATCAGTTCGTATTTATCTGACGGGGGACATGGAGCCTGAACAACAGGAATTCTCCGCCGCCGTTGCCCGATGCTTTTTCGTCGGTTACCATCAGAAAACGATCTTCAGAGATGCGCGTCAGTCCTTCAAAGTCTGCGGCCAGCGCTTCAGTATTGGAAACTGCAACCTCAGTAGCTGGACAAATGCTGCCCGCCTCGCATCCTTTGAGATCAAGCAGGCGCAGATGAGCCTGTGAATGCCCCCCTGAATCATCGCGTGTCCGCTCAAGAATGAGCAAGCGGCCGTCCGGCAAATGTTCGACATCCTTAATCACGCTTTGGTAGGGTTGAATTGCCTTGAATCGCCATGCCGCGCCATCTTCTGCATAGATCGTATGGACGTCTTCAGGTTCACCAAGAAGCGGGGCCTCAGGTGCGGTCATGATACCGTGTGCTGGTAATTCCGTCACCGATTCGAGCCGTTTGTTGTCATTGCTGTAAGCGCCCGGGTCACCAAGGGGCGAGGGAAGTGCGATTTCCTTAATGAAGTGACCTTGAGGCGTGAACCGCGCAATTACTGGACCATCTTCGAGGGCTACAACAAGCTCGGTGTCGGATTTTTTGCCATTCGTGCTGTTGCGCGCCAATACGCTTTCGGCATTCGACAGGCTCCAGGTGAATTTCAGCAAGTTGCCTTCGAATTCCTCAAGCGGCGCGACCAGAACTGGCTCGACGCTCGCGAGCTTGTCGCCTTCTATTGCAATGCGGAAATGAATGATAAAGCCGCTGTCGGACACGGCATAGAGCAGTTGTTCGTCTTCGTCCCAGGCAAGGCCGGAGAGTTCGCTGATCTCACCCCCGTCTGGGCCGACTTCAGAAACCCGTACACTATCAAGGATTTTCGCTGTTGCAGGCGGTGGAGCCTCCGAATGCGCCATGGATGCGAGGAGAAGTGACGATCCGATGAGGCCAAAACCAAAGTTAGGCCCGCTGATAGCTGCAATAAGTCTTGTTATCATTGGATTTTTCTGCGTCAGGTGGCCAGGCTTTCGACACGTGCGGGTAGCATTGTGAGTTTGCGCAATACCGGGCGAAAGTTGTTGGTCTTGAAACCAGTTTGTAAGATCGCGGTTCCGGCGCAGTACTTCGAGCAATGCTTCGCTGGATGGCGATGCAGAGAACGCAATATCTTGTCGGCGATGCCGTTGCCATTGGCTGACTTGGTTTCAACAATGAAGATGTCGTCGCTGACTGACCTTGCCACGGTTTTATTCATGAAGTGCAGGCCATTATCGATTGTCATGCGTTCACCGCCTTCTTTGGCAACAAGTGTGATGCGCCGATAGCGCATGTCCAGCACCCGCGAGAGCTCGTATGGAAAGCCCTTGCGGTAAAGATTGAAAAAGCAGGCATCAATATATTTGTGCGCTTGCTGGTCTAACACACCATACTTGGCCGGATCGTGCGCCCTACGTTTCTTAATGGTGACACCGCGCTTGTCCTTCAACTTCACTTCGACGAAGCAAATGCCTGCGTCAACATATTTCCGGATTCTGACCTTGGCGCGTTGCCTGCGGCCACGATGGTGATCGAAGTAGCATTCGTGCTCAGCACTGTCGAAATAACAGGTCTCATACGTAAAATCTCTTCGCCCATTGATTTCCAATACGTCGAAGTGCTTGGCGAACTCTGCAACCGCACCCGCCATAACCGGCAGGTCGACCACATATTTGTTGTCGAGCCTGCGCAACATATCCGCTTTTTTATTCAGCTCCTCCAGGCTGATCGGGGCAAAGGCCTGCGTGAGAGAGGGATTAGCGGATGCGGAAGTATACATTGAGCCTCACCAATTCATTTATATAATCAAGCTGCAGAACTTGGTAGGACAGAACGTCAACGCCCATTTGCTTCGAAAGACTCTTGTGCATGATTTCAGGGTTGGAAAAAAGCGATTGATCAATCTTGTCGAGCGTAACTTTGGCGCCGCCAATTGATCGCAGCATTTTGGGGTGGTCGATTACATAGGTTCCTAAAAGCACCAGGCTGATGATCATCGCCGAAAACTGTGGCGACGTGCCCTGTATTGAGCAAATGACCGCCACCGCAACGCTGCCGAAGAAGTAAGTCATCTCAATCTTGCTGAGTGGCTCAGATCGCAAAGTAAACAGGGCCAGGATGGCAAATAATCCAAAGCCCGCGGCCACGCCAAAGTTCACTGCCGACAGAGTTGTAAGGACTGAAAAGATGAAAATATTGAAAAGCGCCGCAGCGGTTACCAACTCTTTGTCGCGATACCGCCTGTAGTACAAGCCAAATATCAGGGTGGTCATGCCGACCAGGTCCAGTGCGAGTTTCATTGCAAATACGAAATCTATTTTTTCAAAAAATTGGGTATAATAATTCATCAATCCCACTCTCACAATATTCTACACCGCCAGTCGCACTCCAACCCCGGGCGCTGCTGACAAATACCCTGCAGTTACCTAATACGCAGGTGCAAAAAGATTTATTTCAAAATTATGACAACAAAATCCTCTATGACCTGCCCGACTTCTATAACAGCCACGATGACAGATTGATGAGGGATTATCGGATTGTAGGCATTTTGCGCCGGGCGTGCGAATTCGAAGGTTCGCAAATATCTGCGCGAGCAAAGGTGACCTTCTTTCAGCTGGCTTGCCTCAGTCGAACTCAATGATGGTTTCAGCTCGAAATGATGCAGGCCCGGTTCTGACACCGCGGATTGCAACATCACCTTCATCCTCGATCGCATTATCCAATGTAATAGTGGCGCCCGAAATGTCGACGGTCCAAGTCTGATGCCGGAAGTCCGTCAGCTGGAGCGTGTTCGCGTCAAGCAGTTTATCTGCGTACCCTCCGAGAAATCCCTTATCAGGCTGACTCCATTCACCGTAGGGGATATATGTGAGTTGGCGATAATACGGCACATGTGCGTCAAGAAATTCATGTACAATATAGCCTGCACCGAATCCGTGCAGAATCCCGCCAAGTCCAAGACTGGCCGCCACTGACAGCGCAATGACGGGTGCTGGCCGCAATCGATGGCCCCGGCGCGTATGCCGCAAACTGAAATACGCGCTCGCAATGAAGAGCGGCATCGTGACGAGCCACACCAAAGGTATGCTGAACAGGAATTCTTCGAGCGGTATTTCGTCGGTGCCTGCCATGCCCGCAGTAAAATAAACATCCGCCATGAACAGGAGGACTGCAAAACTCACCGCGCCCAGCGCGATCGACAGTACGGCAAGTATCCAGAACACCGATCTCTTGGCGAAAAAGACGTAAGCAGGTCGCGGAACCAGTCTCCGTTTGTGGATAGTTGCAAGAACCTTTTTTTCGAGTTCTGTCATTTGTCTTCCCAGCACGTTTTCATACTGCACCCCAGGTCATACGCAAGGGAGTTTGCAATTGTTTCAGCCCGCGATTGATCAGCGTTGCAACTGTTCCCGGAGGCATCTCAAGAATGTCGGCAATCTCATCGTAGCTTTTTTCCTCCAGATAGCGAAGGACGAGAACGTCCCTGTAGCGCCGATCCAATTTCGATAGGGCTTCGCGCACCTCGCCTTCCGTACGCTTCCGTTGCCACGCTGCTGCTGGATCGTCACCGTCAGCCACGCGCTCAAGAATGGCAAGTGCATCCTCTCCGGTTATCGTCTGGCGTTCGATATTATGCTTGCGTAGAAAGCTGATCGTTTCGTTGTGGGCAATCCGATAGATCCAGGGGCTAAAGGGTCTCGATCTGTCATAGTCGTTGAGGTTGACGTAAGCCTTGATGAAAATTTCCTGTAACACGTCCTCCGTTGCCTGCAATTGATGCCCCAAAAGGCGCCTCACATAACGCGCAAGCGCGGCTTCATAGCGAAGGACGATCAACGCATAGGCCTGCCCATCCTGCAACGCCGCCTCAACGAGTTGGCGGTCATCCATTGAATGGAGATCTGCCGCGGTCAAAACGGCCCATCGAGGCGCAGTAAATAGTAATCTATCACAAAGCCAAGCATTGCTACTTATCTGCACCAGCATCACGCGCGTCCGTACGTATTACGCTATCAGCTTTGTGTTTCTTTCAAAAAAGAAAAATGCGACCCTTCAGCCAAGATCCAAAATCACCATAAATCGCAGTTTAACGCCATTTGAAGCCCGTGCGCTTG
>JANNXN010000185.1:0-41805 GCA_031409595.1 Rhodobiaceae bacterium | reverse complement strand
TCTGGCGTGGGGTATCATGTGTCTTGCTCGTCCAAAACCTTGAGCGCTTTGCCTGGTGTTGGTGAATTTACCGAGTTGCATACGGAAATGCTGGTGAGCCAGGACATGATCCGGCTGGTGGGGTTTGCTTCGGTCATAGAGCGTGAATGGTTCCGGCTGCTGCAAACTGTGCAGGGCGTTGGCACGCGGGTGGCGCTGGCTATTCTTTCGACGTTGTCGGCTTCTGAAATTGGCAATGCCATTGCGCTACAGGACAAGCCAATGATCGGGCGGGCACCGGGCGTTGGCAAGAAACTGGCTGAGCGTATTGTGCTGGAATTGAAGGACAAGGTTCCGGCGTTTTCTGCCTCTGATGTTTCATTGTCGAAGCTGCAAGCAGACCTCGATGGCGCCCGTCCCACCGCTGCATCGGATGCGGTGTCGGCTCTGGTTAATCTAGGCTACGGGCAGTCGCAAGCCGGAGTCGCTGTTGCTAGCGCCATGCGGAAAAATGGTGATGATCAGCCGACGGAGAAATTGATCCGGCAGGCGCTGAAGGAATTGGCGCTGTCATGAGTTCTTTCGGAGGTAGGAAAATCTTACTCTATTTATTGTTGGGTCCATGCTTTGGTTCTTTATTCATGTTGATGCGTGAGTTCGTGTTTGGGGATGAGCATGGCTTAATGCTTACCAAACCAATAGACTCGTTTTTCATTGGATTGATGATTGGAATAATTCCATTTCCGTTGATTGCTTTGTTTATCGCCATTTTTGATGCGTTTCTTAAGCGGGTGCCGGTCTATGTGCCTTTCGTGAGTTCAATCATGCCATTCCTGATCGTGTGGGGCTTTGAGATTTGCATGCTTGGTGATGCTCCAAAAGATTACTCGGCTGATTTACTGCCATCTTTAATGTTGACCATTGTCCCCTCAATGATTGTTTGGAGTATCATTAGAGTTACTTGGGGGTCAGCCTCAAAATGACCCGTACGATCCTTGATCGCGATGGAAAACTTGAAGACCAGGTTGACTCCCATGTCCGACCGCAGAACCTGAATGAGTTTGTCGGGCAGACCAAAGCCAAGCAGAATTTGCGGGTGTTTATTGAGGCGGCGCGATCGCGGGCGGAAGCCTTGGACCACGTATTGTTTGCGGGGCCGCCGGGATTGGGCAAGACGACTCTGGCGCAGATCATGGCGCGGGAGCTGGGGGTTAATTTTCGGGCGACATCGGGGCCAGTGATTGCGAAGGCCGGTGATTTGGCGGCGTTGCTCACCAATCTGGAAGACCGGGATATTCTATTTATTGATGAAATTCACCGCCTGTCTCCGGCGGTGGAGGAAATTCTTTATCCCGCCATGGAGGACTACCAGCTTGATCTCATCATCGGCGAGGGGCCGGCGGCGCGGTCGGTGCGGATTGATCTGGCCAAGTTCACGCTCATTGGGGCCACCACCCGCACGGGGCTTTTGACGACGCCACTCCGCGATCGGTTTGGCATTCCGGTGCGGCTGGATTTTTATACGGAAGAAGAACTGCTCGACATCGTGAAGCGTGGGTCTCGCGTGATGAAGGTGACCATCACGGAAGATGGAGCGCGGGAAATTGCCAAGCGGTCTCGCGGGACGCCCCGTATAGCAGGAAGACTTTTGCGCCGCGTACGGGATTTTGCTTCGGTGGCTGGGGACGCCCAGGTTGATGCACGCTCAGCTGACAAGGCCTTGAGCAATCTCGATGTCGATAAACGCGGGCTTGATATGCTGGACCACAATTACCTCACCTGCATTGCCAGTAATTTCGGCGGCGGGCCTGTTGGCATCGACACGATTGCCGCTTCGCTTTCGGAGTCTCGCGATGCGATTGAAGATATTGTTGAACCCTATCTGTTGCAGATAGGTTTTCTCAATCGCACGTCACGGGGGCGGATTTTGACGCCGCACGCCTTCAAACATCTGGGGCTTGCCATTCCGCAGCGGCCGGAAATTACGCAAGGGGTGCTGCCGCTGGATGCCATTGATGACTGAACTGGCGGGCCGCATTGAAGGGCAGGTTCACATTCTGTCGGTTCGGGTTTACTACGAAGACACGGATTTTTCGGGGGCTGTTTATCATGCGAATTATTTGAAGTTTTGCGAGCGAGGGCGGTCTGATTGTTTGCGGCTGCTCGGCATTCATCACAGTGAACTTCATGGCACGGCGAGTTTTGTGGTGCGGCGGATGGTTTGCGATTTTCTGAGACCGGCAACGATTGATGATGTATTGGAAGTTGAAACGCGCTTTGTGGAATTTGCGGGCGCCCGCATGGAATTGGCGCAGCAGATCGTGCGGAGTGGGGAAAAGCTTTTTGAAGCGCAGGTGACGGTGGCTTTGGTTGATGCGGATGGCAAACCAAAACGAATTCCGCGGGAAATGGCAAAGCTGTTCCTTTCCCGTGTTGAATCAAAGAATTAACGCTAACTTAACCATAAAACAGGCATTTGGACGGGGCGTTTGGGTTGGGGCCGTCGATAACTGACGAATCGCCGCAGTTTCGACAGAATTAACCTGTTTCAGGACGCCGCGCCCAAGGGGCGTGGAGTTCAGGGACGGATTCCGATGGTTGGGAAAGTGGCATGGATCCAGTAATTGTAGATACAGTTGCACAAGCAGGGCAGATTTCGCTGTGGCATTTGGTGATGCAGGCGAGCTGGCCGGTGTTTCTTGTCATGGTCGGGCTGGCGTTTGCCTCGGTTTGGTGCTGGGCAGTCATCATCGAAAAATATTTCGCGGTGCGCCGGATGAATGCGGCCAACGACCGGTTTGAGCAAAGTTTCTGGTCGGGGCAATCGCTCGAAGACCTCTATCTGGCGCTGGGTACACGGCCCAATCTGGGGCTGGCAGCCATCTTCATGGCGGCGATGCAGGAGTGGAAGCGCAGTCAGGATGCGGCATTGCGCGCTGGTTTTCAGGGTGTGCAGAAGCGCATCGAAAAAGTTGTTGATGTGCAAATCCAGAAGGAAATGAGCACGATTGAATCGCGGCTCTTGTTTCTGGCAACGACAGGATCTGCGGCTCCCTTCATCGGCCTTTTCGGCACTGTCTGGGGCATCATGGTGTCGTTTCAGGCTATTGCCAATTCGCAGAACACCAATTTGGCGGTTGTGGCGCCTGGTATCGCCGAGGCCTTGTTTGCCACGGCCATCGGTCTGGTGGCCGCCATACCAGCGACAATCTTCTACAATATGTATTCCTCCGACGCTGGCAAGATTGGCATGCGTCTGGAGAATTTTGCTGATGAATTTTCCGCGATCATATCGCGTCAGCTGGATGAGCGGGTTTAGGCATGGGTGCATCGGCAGGCAACGGAAGAACCGGTTATACGCGGCGGAATTCGCGGCGAAGATCATCGTCCGCCGGGGTCATGAGCGAGATCAACGTGACGCCGTTGGTGGATGTCATGCTGGTGCTGCTTATCGTGTTCATGGTGGCCGCACCTCTGATGACGGTTGGGGTTCCCATTGAATTGCCCAAGACGGAGGCCAAGCAGCTCGACAGCAATACGGAGCCGCTTTACGTGACGGTGCAGGCGGACAAGAAAATCTACCTGCAGGAAACTGAAATTCCTTTGGCGGAGCTGGCGCCCAAGCTGATGGCCATCGCCAAGAATGGCAATGAAGAACAGATATTCGTGCGGGCTGACACCAATGTTGATTATGGTTCGGTTATGGAAGTGATGGGGCTGCTCAACAGTGCGGGCTATCGCAAGATTGGTTTGGTCACGGGCAATATTGACAAGAAGGTGGGGACGCCAAACTAGACATGCGCAAGAGCCTCATTGCATCGTTTGTCTTGCATGGCGCGATACTTATTGCGGCTCTCGTGGTTTTGCCAAATCCCAAAGAATTCGAGGTGAAGCCGCAGGATTCAATCCAAGTTGATATTTCGCAGATCACGGACGAGTCCAAGCGCAAGGCAACGGCCAAGGTTGAGGCGCCACCTGCGAAAAAAATTGCGCCCAAAAAAGTTGAAGAAGTGAAGAAGGTTGATCCAGCGCCCAAGGTTGCGCCGGAGGTAAAGACTGCTGCCAAAGAGCCCGTTGCGCCGCCGCCACCCGAAGCGCCAAAACCTGACAAGCCAAAGAAGGAAGAGCCTGATCCGCTTGATCCTGATCCGCTGAAGGCGCTCATCAAAAAGGTTGAGGAAAAACCCAAGCCCAAGGAAGAAGTCAAGAAAGCGGAAGTGAAGCCTGAGAAGAAGGTCGAAAAGAAGAAGGTTGAAAAGAAAAAACCTGAGTTGAAGCTGGATGATATAGCTGCGTTTTTGAACAAGGAAGACACTGAAAAAACTGCGCCACAGCAGCCAGCAGAAGAAGCGGGCGCACCTGAGCTGGCCGCCGCAGATGCTCAAGGGACGGATGATGCGCTGGCGGCGACGCTGATTGATGCGTTACGGCAGCGTCTTACGCAGTGTTGGTCGGTTCCAGCTGGTGCGCGCGAGGCCAATATAACGGTCAAGGTTAAGTTCTTTTTGAATCGGGATGGTAGTGTGGCGGGATTGCCGCAAATTTTGAATTCGAGTCCTGATCCTATTTTTGCCGCGACCGCCCAGTCTGCCGTTTCTGCGGTTATGGAATGCAAACCTTATGATTTTCTGCCCCTTGATAGATTCGATATCTGGAAAGACATTACAATAAATTTCAATCCAAACATGATGTTTGGAACTTGATCGCAATGGATTTGTAAATGCCAAGAAATATTTTCCTTGTTTTAACTTGCCTGTTCCTGATGGTTTTACCGCGTTCGGGTTTTGCACTTGAGGTTGATGTGGCAGGTGGCCGGATCAATCCGTTGCCGATTGCCATTACGCCATTTTTGACCGGTGAGGGGGCTGAAGAGGCGGGAGCCACACTTGGTGAAGTGATCAGCAACAATCTCAATCGCTCGGGATATTTCGTCACTCTGCCGCAGGACTCTTTTATTGAGCAGATTTCTGATTTCAATCAGGAACCGCGTTTTGTGGATTGGAAACAGGTTCAGGCGAAGGCCCTGGTGACAGGCCAGGTTTATGTCGAAGGCGGAAAGCTTCGCGTTGAGTTCAAATTGTTTGACGTGAACTCGCAGCAACAAATTGCGGCACAGCAATTTACAACCTCCGCCAAGAACATGCGGCGCATTGCGCACCTTACATCGGATGTCATTTACAAGGCGCTCACCGGCATTGACGGGTATTTCGATACGCGGATTGTGTTTGTTGATGAATCAGGTCCCAAGGACCGGCGCATCAAAAAGCTCGCCGTGATGGACCAGGACGGATTTAATGTCCGCACACTGACGGACGGCGAGGAGATTGTGGTGACGCCACGATTTTCACCTAACAGCCAGGAAATTACCTTCATGGCGATTGGCGAGGGAACGCCCCGGGTTTATCTCTATAACATTGAGACACGGCAGCGCGAGATTGTTGGCGAGTTTGCCAATATGAGTTTTGCGCCGCGCTATTCGCCTGATGGCCAGCGCGTGATCATGAGCTTGCTTACGGCTGATGGGCGGAACTCCAACATCTATGAAATGGATCTGCGCTCGCGGGAGTTGCGCCAGATTACCAACACGCCAGCAATCAACACGGGGCCGAGCTATTCGCCGGATGGCAATCAGATTACTTTTGAGTCTGACCGCGGCGGCAGCCAACAAATTTACGTGATGAACGCCGATGGCTCCGGCCAGAACCGCATCAGTTTTGGCAATGGACGTTATTCAACACCCGTGTGGTCGCCGGATGGGAAATATATTGCTTTCACCAAGCAGGGGAGCGGACGCTTCTCTATTGGCGTGATGCAGCCTGATGGGTCGGGTGAGCGCATATTGACGGAAGGGTTTCACAACGAAGGGCCAACCTGGGCGCCAAATGGGCGGGTTTTGATGTTTTTCCGAGATTCCCAGGGAGAAAATGGGGGTCCTCAACTCTTTTCGGTGGACATTACCGGTTATAATGAGCAGCAAGTGCCTACGCCGGGCTTCAGTTCAGATCCAGCCTGGTCGCCTCGCCTGAATTAGGCAAGTTGGCCACAAATTCGCCGTGCTCACGCAGTTAGCAGCCGCAAGGCTTGGTGATTTCGATGTATTTTGCGCTTTGTCTGGTGAGGAATTGTTAACTCTCTGGCTTCAGAATGCGCAAAGAGTTTTTTAACAGATCGGCAAGATTTGAGCCGATGAATGGTTGCACATGTTCTGACCGGAGTTGCAGGGACGCAACGAGAGCAGAACAGTATGAGGAGTGGGATGATATGATGCGTTGGCTGGCCGGTTTCAAAATCGCTGTGGTGTGCTGCTGCTTTCTGGCATTGGCGGCGTGCTCAAAAAAGAACACGCCTGATCTGGGCGCTGACGGTGGCGGGGTTGGCCAAGCAGCACCTGGCTCGGTCAGGGAATTTGAACTTGTCGTTGGCGACCGCATCTACTTCGTGGTTGATCAATCTGATCTGACGCCTGAGGGCACGGAAATCCTGACCAAGCAAGCTGCCTGGCTGCAACAGTATTCCAATGTGCTGGTGCAGGTCGAGGGGCACTCGGATGAGCGGGGAACACGGGAATACAATATTGCCCTTTCGGCTCGTCGGGCCACGGCCGCTCGTGAATTCCTGATTGCCCAAGGCGTGGACCCAAAGCGCATCTCTTCCATTGCCTATGGCAAGGAACGGCCAGCCGCGTTGTGTGACGCTGAGCAATGCTGGACGCAGAACCGCCGGGCTGTAACCGTCATTACCGGCGGCGCATCGTAAGCCCTCAACGGTTATGTGGCAGTCTAGCAACAGTGCCAGACTTTCCATTTACCATGGCCAGTGAAGCCTCAATTTCACCCTGATTCAGGCCAAGTTGCCATTTAGATTAGGTGCTCAGGCTCAGCTGGCACAGCATTGGTTATAGAAATGTCGAAATCCTTGAAGTCCTTTTTCATCGCCGTTCTGCTTATGGGAACGGCCATCGCATCGCCTGTTTTGGCTCAAACGCCTGAAGAACTTGCGGGCCGCCTCAATCAAATGGAAGAGCAAATGCGGATGCTGGTTGGTCAGGTGGAAGAACTGACCTTCGCCGTCAAGCAGTTGAAGGGGCAGCTTGGCAAGGCGCAACAAACCGGCGCTGCGGATGTTCCGGCCGAAAAGAAACTGGCATTGCAGCCGTCGACAGCGGGCCAGGGGGTTGAGGAAATTCAGGATACCGGCGGTGGCCAGGAAACGGTGACCACGGTTATCGGCGAGGATGGCAGCGAGCAGCAAGTTGTCGTTCGCAAGGCACCGGGTGAAAAACTTCTGGGTGCGATGTCTGATGGTACAAATGCTGCGGCAGCGCCCGAAGACGGTGGATTTCAGGGGCAGGTTTTGGTGCCGCATGGAAGTGACGGGCAGGTTGCGAGCCTTGATAACAGTGCAGTTGACCCTGATGCCATTGAGACTGTTTCGTTGGGGGCGGAAACGCCCGAGAAACTCTACGAGCGCTCAAACGAAAGCCTGTTGCGCCGGCAGTTTGATGACGCGGAGGCCGGGTTCCAAAGCTTTATTGATAAATATCCTGATCACAATTTGGCCGGCAGCGCGCAATTCTGGCTGGGTGAAACGTTTTACGCGCAGGGCGACTATCGTCAGGCAGCCAAGAATTTCCTCGCTGGCTACAAGAATTATCCAAAGAGCAGGCGCGCACCTGACAGCCTGTTGAAGCTCGGCATTTCACTCAACAAGCTTGGACAAACGCAACAGGCTTGCGCCTCGTTTGGCGCTCTCGGCGGGCAATATCCCAATGCCGTTGATGCCAAGAAACGGGCGCAGGCGGAGTTCAAGCGTGCGGCTTGCTGAGCCAGCGCTGAGCATTCAACCGCAGCAGTTATTTTCCAAGCTTGCAGGCGAAAGCCATGTGGCGCTGGCAGTTTCAGGGGGTTCTGACTCAGTTGCGATGATGCGACTGGTTCATGAGTGGGCCGGTGAATTTTCACCCGCCACAAAGCTCACGGTGCTTACGGTTGACCATGGGTTGCGGCCAGAGGCTGCTGCAGAAGCCGCCCGCGTTGCCACGTGGTGTGCTGAACTTTCAATCCATCATGAAACTTTGCACTGGACGGGTGAAAAACCCCTGACCGGCATTCAGGCCAAGGCAAGAGCCGCGCGCTATGACCTGATGACGGCGTGGTGTGCTGCCAATGATATGAGGGTTTTGCTGACGGCTCACACGAGGAATGATCAGGCCGAAACAGTTTTGATGCGGCAGCAACGGACTGACACGGCTGAAAGCCTGGCTGGAATTTGGGAAACGACGGTTTGGAAAGGCATCGAAATTTTTCGCCCATTGCTGGGTGTGAAACGCAGCGAGTTGCGGGATTACCTGCGGCAAATCGGTCAAACCTGGATTGATGATCCGAGCAATTTGGATGTGAAATATGAGCGGGTGCGGGTGCGGGGCGAGTTGGGGCAGGATGATGGCCGCATGCGGGAGTTGGCGGATATAGCATCTGCTGCGGGCCGCCAGTCAAGGGGATTGGCCGATGCGGCAAGAGAATGGAACCTGCAACACCTGGACTCTCATCCGGAGGGTTTTGGCATTGTGCCGCGCCGGGAGATTGCCAAGCTCGATGCCGATGTTCAACAGCGCGCGCTGCAGCAGCTCATTCACCTCTACGGATCTGGAAATCGGGTGGATCCGCACGAGCTTTCGGCACTTTCGAGGTGGATTGCGGGAACCAGCCTTTCCCGGCGAACCTTGGGTGGCGCGGTGCTGGCGGCCCGCAAGAATGCCATCGTCATTGGGCGAGAGGCGGGGCGGATTTCGACTGTTCCGAGCCTTGTACCCGAGACCGGCGAAATGGTTTGGGATGATCGCTTTTTGGTCAAGGCTCAGTCTGGTTCGCAGGTGGTTCGTCTCGCGGATCTTAAGAATATGTTGCGGCGGGCAGACCTTCCGAATTTTGTTCAGCAGGCATTGCCGGCCATATTAACAGGGGAAAACCGTGTTTCGGTGCCCCATTTGAAGTCTGAAATCGGAGTTTCAGCAAAATTTATACGTTATTTACGATAGCACCACGCTTGGAATTGGCTTAATCGCATCTTATGTTAGTATCGAAGTTTGGATTGAATACTTGGGCGGTCAGGCCGACCCAAGAGATTTGAGGGATCAGTTGTACCAGTTTCGTAATTTTGCCGTTTGGATTGTAATAGCACTTTTGCTGTTTGCGCTTTTCAGCTTGTTCCAAGGTCAGGTGACCGGTGCGGCTGACAAAGAAGCCAGCTACTCGCAGTTTTTTGAGCGCGTAAATGCGGGCGAGATCAAGTCTGTCAATTTTGCCGGGCAGACGATCACGGGCAAGCTGGCTGACGGCAAGACCGTTTATTCATATGGCTACCCGATCGAAGATGATATCAAGAGCATGCGCTCCAAGGGTGTTGAGGTTAGCTTCAGCCCGCCGCAGAGTGATTCTCTTCTGAGCAATGCGTTGATCTACTGGTTGCCGATGTTGCTGCTGGTTGGTGTCTGGATATTCTTCATCCGGCAAATGCAATCGGGTTCCGGCAAGGCCATGGGCTTTGGCAAATCGAAGGCCAAGCTGCTGACCGAGAAACATGGCCGTGTCACATTTGAAGATGTGGCGGGTGTTGATGAAGCCAAGGAAGATCTGGTGGAGATTGTCGACTTCCTGAAAGACCCGCACAAATTCCAGCGCCTCGGTGGAAAAATTCCAAAGGGTGCTCTACTGGTTGGTCCTCCTGGCACCGGTAAGACATTGCTGGCACGCGCCATTGCGGGTGAAGCCAATGTTCCCTTCTTTACGATTTCGGGTTCTGACTTCGTTGAAATGTTTGTGGGCGTTGGCGCATCGCGTGTGCGCGATATGTTTGAGCAGGCCAAGAAGAACGCGCCTTGCATCATCTTCATCGACGAAATTGATGCTGTGGGTCGGCATCGTGGTGCGGGCCTGGGCGGCGGCAATGACGAGCGCGAACAGACGCTCAACCAGTTGCTGGTTGAAATGGATGGCTTTGAAGCCAACGAGGGCGTGATCCTTGTGGCGGCCACGAACCGCCCCGATGTTCTTGATCCCGCACTTTTGCGGCCCGGACGTTTTGACCGGCAAATTGTTGTGGCCAATCCTGATGTGAAGGGCCGCGAACAAATCCTCAAAGTGCACATGAAGAATGTGCCGCTGGCGCCCGATATCGATGCCAGGGTGATTGCCCGTGGCACGCCTGGGTTTTCTGGCGCTGATCTCGCCAATCTGGTGAATGAAGCGGCTTTGCTTGCAGCGCGCCGCAACAAGCGGATGGTGACGCAGGCTGAGTTTGAACATGCCAAAGACAAGGTGATGATGGGGGCTGAGCGCCGCACGCTTGTAATGAGCGAAGAAGAGCGTCGCAATACGGCTTACCATGAAGCGGGCCACGCCATTGTTGGACTGGTGGTTCCTTATGATCCCTTGCACAAAGTCACAATTATTCCAAGAGGCCGCGCCCTTGGCGTGACGATGAACCTGCCGGAAGGCGACCGTCACAGCCAGACGCGTGAATGGTGCAATTCGCGGCTGGCTGTCTTGTTTGGCGGTCGCGAAGCTGAGCTTATTCATGGCGGCGAAAAGAATGTGACCAATGGCGCTTCAGGCGACATCCAGATGGCAACGCAACTGGCGCGCGCGATGGTGACGGAATGGGGCATGTCGGACAAATTGGGCCGGGTTCGCTACAATGGCAATGAGCAGGAAGTGTTCCTTGGACATTCAGTCACCCAGACCAAAAATCTTTCTGACCAAACTGCCAAGTTGATTGATGAAGCCATTCGCGAGCTGATACAAACCGGCGAAGCGACGGCCAAGAAAATATTGCTGAAGCATCGGGCTGAACTTCATGCGGTGGCCAAGGCATTGCTGGAGTTTGAAACGATTTCCGGTGCGGAAGTCAAAAAGATCATGGCTGGCGGAACGATTGATCGTGACGATGACATGGCCAAGAAAAAGGCTGCCAGCAAGCCCGCATCGACTGTTCCAAGAGCAGGTGGCGCCAAGCGCGGGCGAAGTGGTTCTGAGGATATGGAACCGCAACCGCAGTCGTAATGAGCAAGACCTATTTTCGTCCCACTGGACTGTGTTACGGAGTTGATGCCGAGCAATTGATTGCTCGGCATATTGCTGGGCGGTTGGGCGGAAGCTCCATGATTGGATTCACGGCGGTTGAATGCATTGCGCGTGACAAGGGAAGCACCAATCGCGAGTATTTGTCTTATGCGGAGGCTGCCAAGCTGACTTCATTGCAGCCTATTGAAATCTCGCGCGGAGACTTTTGCGGCCTTTTATTGAATTCCCCGAGGATTATGGGGATTGTGAATGTGACGCCTGACAGTTTTTCAGATGGCGGAAAGTCGAGCACCGCAAAGGCCGGTTTGCAGATGGCAGTTGAAGGGGCTCACATTCTTGATGTGGGGGGCGAGTCTACAAGGCCAGGTTCTGATGGCGTTCCTATTGATGAAGAGCTGGCGCGGGTCATTCCTGTCATTGAGCAATTGAGTGCGGCCGGACATCTGGTTTCGATTGACACGCGAAAATCAATGGTGATGCGTGAGGCGGTGACGGCGGGGGCCCGCATCATCAATGATGTGTCCGCCTTGCAGCATGATCCTGAAAGCATTAGCATGGTTGCCGCATTGGGATGCCCGGTTGTGCTCATGCATGCACAGGGAGACCCCCGCACCATGCAGCTCAATCCGCAGTATGATGATGTTGCCTTGGATGTCTATGACCATCTGGAAGCCCGGGTTGAGGCTTGTATGGCGGCAGGCATCGCCAAGTCTCGGATCGCGGTTGATCCGGGCATCGGGTTTGGCAAGACGTTTCGCCACAATATTGAATTGCTCAGCCAGATATCGCTGTTTCATGGATTGGGAGTTGCGGTTTTGGCCGGCCTTTCTCGCAAGGGATTTATCGGCGCGTTAACGGGTGAAAAAATTGCCGGCAACAGGGTTAATGGGTCAGTTGGCGGAGCTGTGCATGCAGCGCTGCATGGGGTTCACATGCTGCGGGTTCATGATGTAAAAGCAACCTCTGAGGCGTTGGCAGTGGCAATGTCCGCGGTCGAACCCAGGTCTGCAGAATTTTGAGATTGAGGACGCATGCCATGACAAGAAAATATTTCGGAACTGACGGCGTGCGCGGCAAAGCCAATAGCGGCTCGATGACGGCCGACATGGTTTTGAAAATTGGCATGGCAGCGGGCAATCTTTACAAGCGGGGCGAACATCGCCACCGCGTGGTGATTGGCAAGGATACGCGGCTTTCGGGCTACATGATCGAGCAGGCGTTGACGGCAGGGCTGTTGGCTTCCGGCATGGATGTGTTTTTACTTGGTCCCATCCCGACGCCTGCAGTTGCCATGCTCACCCGTTCCATGCGGGCGGATCTGGGGGTGATGATTTCTGCCTCGCACAACCCTTATTTTGACAACGGAATTAAATTATTCGGTCCTGACGGCTATAAGCTGAGTGACGGGCAGGAACATGAAATTGAGAATTTGGTGGATAATCCAGCCCTGGTGCAAGCCGCCAGTTCAGACCAGATCGGGCGGGCAAAGCGGATAGAAGACGCGGGCGCCCGCTATATTGAATTTGCCAAGCGCACGTTTCCGCGCGATTCAAACTTGAATGGCTTGCGCATTGTGATCGATACAGCCAACGGCGCCAGCTATAAAACCGCACCTCCCGCATTATGGGAGCTGGGGGCTGAAATTATCCAGATCGGCAATGAGCCCAACGGCACAAACATAAACGAAAAATGTGGATCCACAGCGCCCCAGATCATGTGCGAGCGGGTGCGCGAGATGCGGGCCGATATTGGCATTGCGCTTGATGGCGATGCGGACCGGGTGATCATTTCGGATGAGCGCGGCCAGGTAATCGATGGTGACCAAGTGATGGCGCTGATTGCAAAATCGATGCATGAGCGGGGCCAGCTTCAGGGTGGGGGGCTCGTATCGACAGTCATGTCCAACCTCGGGCTGGAGCGTTACCTGGCCTCGCAGGGGCTTATCTTGGCGCGCACAGCGGTGGGTGACCGCTATGTGGTTGAACATATGCGGGCGCATGGCTTCAACGTCGGCGGCGAGCAATCCGGTCATGTCATTCTTTCGGATTTTTCCACTACTGGCGATGGTTTACTGGCTGCCCTTCAAGTTTTGGCTGAAGTGAAGCGGGCTGGAAAACCCGTGAGCGAAGTTTGCAAATTGTTTGAAGCTGTGCCGCAAGTTTTGAAGAACGTGAAATTCAAGAGCGGCAAGCCCTTGGACGACAAGACAGTGACGCAGGCAATTGCTGATGCAACGGCACAGCTTGGCCGGAGTGGCAGGCTGGTCATTCGCCCCTCAGGCACAGAACCCCTCATTCGGGTGATGGCGGAAGGTGATGATGCTCGGATGGTGAATGCTATTGTCGATGAATTGTGCGGCGTTATTTCGAAAGCTGCGGCCTGAAACCGGAAATCCGGCTGATGGCAATTCCTGCAAGAATGAGGATGAGCGCTGCGACGATGTTCCAGCTTAGTGTTTCTCCCAGCGTCAATGCGCCGAATAATATGGCGTAAACTGGAACCAGGTAATTGGAATAGGCAACGAAGCTGGGGCCGATACGCAGCATCAGGCGGTACA
Organism: Rhodobiaceae bacterium; assembly: GCA_031409595.1. Lineage (GTDB taxonomy): Bacteria > Pseudomonadota > Alphaproteobacteria > Rhizobiales > Aestuariivirgaceae > Aestuariivirga. The sequence goes on along the minus strand of JANNXN010000185.1, from coordinate 28,188 downwards.
TGAGCAGGGTTGCGAAGGCGGTGGGCAGAAGGCCTAAACCTACAACGGCCCAATAGACGGCCTGCGGCTTTGCCGTGAGGCCTGTGGGGCTGACGATACTCGCAAAGACCACTCCCATCAGGGCGGCTGCCAGGCAAACGCAAGCGCTTTGCTTGAGCGGGTTTTCCAAGCCCATGCGTTTGGCGGTGACGCCGTGGACGGCATAGCACAGGCAACCTGCAAGAATTGCCAATTCACCCCATAGGGCCTCGCCAGACATCGAGAGGTTGAGGAGTTTGCCGGGCCCGATCAGCACCACGATGCCAATGAAGCCCAAGATGAAGCCGAATGATTTTGGTGTTGTCAGGCGTTCATCCGCGAGGAAGAAATGCGCCAGCACGACAAGAAAGAGTGGAATGGCGCCCATCAGCAATCCTGAAATTCCGGAGCTCACAAAATGTGTTTCCCACGAGATCAGGAAAAAAGGTGCGGCGTGACCAACAATGGCGAGCCAGAAGAATTTGCGCCACACTCCACGAGACGCCAAAAGCGTTTCTCCGCTGAGCAGGGCATAGGGTACCAGCACCAATCCCGCCACGGAAAGCCGGAGCGCCATGATCCATGCGGCGTCAAGATGGGCCACGGCAATTTTGGTCATGGCAAATGATGAACCCCAAGCCACGACAAGGCCGGTAAGAATCAACCAATCGAGAGTTGCGGATTTTCTGGTCACTACGTGCACTTGGCGGCTGGAGTTGGATAAGTCAATTAAGTGCCCGAAATTAAACCAATTTTATGTGATATTTACGCAACATTTACCACGCAACATGTTCCTGCCACAATGAGGTCCGGGTTGTGCCAATATGGATATCTACAGTTTGATCATTGGGCGGACGAATATTGGAGGTATGTAATGCGTAGACTCAGGTCAGTGCTTTTAATGTCGATATTGTTGCTGCCACTGGCAGTGTCGGCACATGCGGCAGATGGCGATATGGCTGAAGCTGAAGCCAACAGCGAGGCGATGAGCTTCTATTTGCGGGCCGACGCTGGCTGGTCGTTCTTGCAGTGGAGCGGTGGTTCTGATGACAGCGCACCTGTTGGAGGACTTGGCGCTGGATTAAGATACAATGATAACATGCGCACTGATCTCACCGTGGATTGGTCGGGTGACTATAAGGTGGCTCCCGGTGCTGATTTGAGCACGACAACTGTTTTGGGAAATCTCTATTTTGACTGGGCAAATGACTCGCCATTTACACCTTATGTGGGCGCGGGCATCGGCTACGGCTGGGTGGATTCGGATCTTGGCGATGACAGCGGGCTGGCTCTTGGCCTCACCGCAGGTGTTGCAGTTGGCATTACTGACAATGTGGCGATTGATGCCGGCTATCGCTTCCGCGATACAATGATTTCGGGTTCCGATCCTCAGGAGCATCAGGCTGTTGTTGGGGTGCGATTCTCGTTCTAATCAAAACAAGCTGAATTTAGCGGCGGCGGCAGAGAAATCTGCCGCCGCTTTGTTTTGACGTGTAGTTGACGTTTGGGAAAGTCTGTCGCATAAGGCCTTCGGGCTAGCCTTCCCCAACGAGGGCCAGTCCATCTGCAAGGATGGAGAAAGACATGACGACAGCTAAACCGGCATTGCGGCCGGCAACCCCGCAATTTTCGTCCGGCCCCTGTGCTAAGATTCCGGGCTGGTCACCTCAACTCCTTACATCAGCATCGCTCGGCCGTTCGCATCGATCGGCTGAAGGCAAGGCGCGCCTGAAGCAGGCCATAGACCTTACGCGCGAGGTTCTTGAAGTGCCTGCCGGTTACCATATCGGCATTGTCCCAGCATCTGATACGGGCGCTGTTGAAATGGCGCTGTGGTCGCTGCTGGGTGCGCGCGGCGTTGATATTCTGGCGTGGGAAAGTTTTGGCGAGGGCTGGGTGAACGATGTTCTCAAGCAACTGAAGCTTAAGGATGTAAACACGCATGTGGCGCCTTATGGCGAATTGCCGGATTTCACCCGCATCAATTTTTCGAATGATGTGGTGTTTACATGGAATGGAACAACGTCTGGGGTTCGGGTTCCCGATGCTGATTGGATTCCGGCTGATCGGCAGGGGCTTACAATTTGCGATGCCACGTCTGCGGCTTTTGCGCAGAATTTGGAATTTTCCAAGCTCGATGTGGTGACTTTCTCGTGGCAGAAAGTTTTGGGCGGAGAGGGTGGTCACGGCGTTATCGTTCTTAGCCCGCGCGCAGTTGAGAGACTTGAAGCTTATGTGCCGCCGTGGCCAATGCCGAAGATTTTCCGCATGACTTCGGGCGGCAAGCTGATCGCCGGAATATTTGAGGGCGAGACGATCAATACGCCTTCGATGCTGTGCGTTGAGGACTATCTGGTGGCACTCAAATGGGCCAAGCGGATTGGCGGGCTGAAAGCTCTGTGTGGCCGGGCTGATGCCAATGCGGCGGTGCTCAATGGCTGGATTGAGGCTGCAGCGTTTGCCACACATCTGGCGAAGGTTCCGGAGACGAGGTCCAATACTTCGGTGTGCCTCTCGCTGGCGGGCGATGAAACTGTGCCGAAGAAAATGGCCAAATTGCTGGAAGCAGAAGGTGTTGCTTTTGATATTGGCGGCTACCGTGATGCGCCGCCTGGCCTTCGCATCTGGTGCGGAGCTACTGTTGAAACTTCCGATTTAAAGGCGCTGCTGCCGTGGCTCGACTGGGCTTACGAACGGGCGAAGGGGAATTGAGATCATGGCACCACGCGTACTCGTATCTGACAAACTGTCTGAAACCGCCGTTCAAATTTTCAAGGATCGCGGCATTGAGGTTGACTACAAACCAGAGCTTGGCAAGGACAAGGATGCACTGCTGGCGGCCATTCCGCTTTATGATGGGCTGGCCATCCGCTCTGCCACCAAAGTGACGGCGAAAGTTCTGGCGGCGGCGAAAAACCTCAAGGTGATTGGACGCGCTGGCATTGGTGTGGACAATGTGGATATTCCAGCCGCATCAGCGCGGGGTATCGTGGTGATGAACACGCCGTTCGGGAATGCCGTGACGACGGCTGAACATGCACTATCGATGATGATGGCGCTGGCCCGGCAAATTCCGGAAGCCAATGCCTCAACCCACGCCGGCAAGTGGGAGAAGAACCGCTTCATGGGGGTTGAGCTTTTCAACAAGACATTGGGCATCATCGGGTGCGGAAATATTGGATCGATTGTCGCTGACCGCGCTCTCGGTTTGAAGATGAAAGTGATTGCCTATGATCCCTTTTTGTCAGCAGAGCGCGCGATTGATATTGGCGTTGAGAAAGTGGAGTTGGATGATATTTTCAGGCGCTCAGATTTCATAACCCTGCACACGCCGCTGACTGATAAGACCCGTAATGTGGTTGATGCTGCAGCGCTGGCCAAATGCAAAAAAGGTGTTCGGATAATCAATTGCGCGCGCGGCGGGTTGGTTTCAGAAGATGCGCTTTATGATGCGCTGAAATCCGGCAAGGTGGCTGGTGCGGCGCTTGATGTTTTTGAGACGGAGCCTGCGTCCTCGCATAAGCTGTTTGGGTTGGAAAATGTTGTGGCAACGCCGCATCTCGGAGCCTCCACCGGCGAGGCGCAGGAAAATGTGGCGCTGCAGGTGGCTGAACAAATGGCGGATTACCTGATCACGGGGGCGGTGACCAATGCACTTAACATGCCTTCGATTTCTGCTGATGAGGCGCCACGGCTGCGGCCGTTTGTAGCATTGGCCGAGAAGCTGGGAAGCTTTGCGGGGCAATTGACGGATGGACCGATCACCGGCGTGGTGATTGAATATGCGGGCGACGTTGGCGAGATGAATACGCGCGCACTCACATCGGCGGCATTGGCTGGCGTTTTGCAGCCGATGCTTGGAACGGTGAACATGGTTTCCGCTCCTATCGTTGCGCGGGAGCGCGGCATTAAAGTGGATGAGACGCGGCAAACCCAGCGGGGCGCCTATGAAACCTATATCCGGCTCACAGTTCGCACCGCAGAGATTGAACGTTCGGTTGCGGGCACGGTGTTTTCCGATGGCAAGCCCCGCATTATCCAGATCAAGGGCATTGAGCTTGAATCGGAGTTTGGGGCGCACATGATTTACGTGACCAACCAGGACAAACCGGGTTTTATCGGGGCGCTGGGCAGCCTGCTCGGCAATGCACAGGTCAATATCGCGACATTTCATCTGGGCCGGCATTCGGCGGGAAATGATGCGATTTGCCTGGTGCAGATTGATCAACCTGTTCCGCCGTTAATACTTGAGGCGATACAGGGGCTGCCGCAGGTTCGCCAGGTTAAACCGCTCGCTTTTTGACGCAATCCGGTCCTGAATTAGCCGCCGATGGAGGATTTCATTCTGCCAGTTTAACTGGAGGAATATCCCATGCGTTTTACACTGATTTCGTTTTTTCTTGTCACAACTTGTCTGTCCGCAGGCTTTGCCGCTGATCTCAGGGCGCAATCCCATGTGGACGCCGTGACGGTTTATCCCACTGGGGCAGAGGTCACCCGGGTTACGGATGCTCATCTGCTGGCTGGTGAGACGACACTCATTTTGGAGGGTTTGCCTGGAGAATTGGACGCGCAATCCATTCGGGTTGAAGGCGTTGGCGGGAAGGGTGTGGAAATTGCCTCAGTTGACTCCAAGCTTATCTATGTTTCAACGGCAGAAGGAGAGGCGGCACGGCTTCGCATCGAGGCCCAAATTGAAACGCTGCAAGATGAGCGGCAGGCTTTGGACCAGAGCATTTCCGATGCAGACTATCAGAAACGGCTCCTGCTTTCTCTGGCAGACAAGCAGCTAGAAACATCGTCTGGCGATGACAAAGTTAAACAGATCGATGCGGCACAGCTTGGCGGTTTGCTTGATTTGGTCAGCGTCAAACTGGGTGCGATTTCCAAGGTCATTCACGAAGCGCAAATTCGACAACGCAGCATTGATAAGCAAGTGAATGATCTTAACAACGAAATGGCGGGCATTGCGCCTTTACAGGTTTCAAAGATGCAGGTGGCTGTGCATCTCAGGACCCCTGCTGAAACGGACGGCACGTTCAAGATCAAGTACAGGATTTCCAATGCGGGTTGGGCGCCATTTTATGATGCGCGGTTGACGACGCCGGACAAGGACCAGAAGCCCAAAATCGAAATTGTACGCCGCGCCGAGGTGATGCAGAGTTCGGGCGAAAGCTGGGACAATGTGGCTTTGACACTTTCTACCGCCAGGCCCTTGGGCGCTACTGCGGCGCCTGAACTGTGGGAGCAAGAAGTTCAGATCTATCAGCCGTTGGCTGCCAAGATGAAGAAAGAGAATGATGCACTCGGCAGCGCTGACATGAGTGTTTCTGAAGCGGCGCCAGCTTCCCCACGGCAAAAGGATTTGGCGGGACTGCTTGACCGCGGGGATGCTGAACAGAAACAGGCGGTGGTTGAGATTGCAGGTTTTCAGGCCTTGTATGGCATTCAAGGCCGGGTGAGCGTTGATAATTCTGGCACCTCAAAGAAAGTGCGGATTTCGACTGATGAGTTTGACGCAGACCTGAACGCGATTGCGGTTCCGAAGATTGACGCCAGCGCCTATCTGACGGCTTCCTTTACGGTCAAGAGCGAAGCGCCGATGCTTCCGGGTGCGGTTAATATTTACCGCGATGGCGTGTTCATGGGGCAGGGGGCATTGCCACTTCTGAACTCTGATGAAAAAGCCAAGCTGGGATTTGGCGCAGATGACCTGATCAAGGTGAAGCGCAGCGAAGTGAAGCGGAAGACGGGCGAGGCAGGCATCATTACGTCATCCAATGTGGGAGAGCGGGCTTGGGACATTGTGGTCAAGAACCTGCATGATGTTGCCATACCTGTGACAGTGTTTGATCAGGCGCCGTTTTCGACCATGGAGGATGTGATCGTGCAACCGATGGGCAGCATGACGCCACCCACCGAAAAAGACTTTGAAAAACGGCGCGGCGTTATGGCCTGGAAATTTGACCTGCAACCTAAGGCAGAGGAGACGATCAAGTTTGGCTATAAGGTCACCTGGCCGCAGAACCTTCAAATGGGCATGAACTTACAGTAGTATTTGCTCCTGCCATGGTTTCGTGTATGACCTCGCAACGGCTCCGGGGAGAGATTCCCTGGGGCCGTTTGCACGTCTAACAGGAGCAATTGATGGCCAATGTGGCAGTGGTCGGCGCCCAATGGGGTGACGAGGGCAAGGGTAAGCTGGTGGACTGGCTGTCGGAACGCGCCGATGTGGTGGTGCGTTTTCAGGGTGGCCATAATGCGGGCCATACGCTGGTTATTGACGGCGTTACCTACAAGCTTTCGCTGCTGCCATCTGGCATAGTACGGCCTGGCAAGCTTTCGATTATCGGCAATGGTGTTGTTATTGATCCGTGGGCGCTGGTTGCCGAAATTGAGAAACTTTCGTCGCAGGGTGTTGCTGTTTCACGGTCAAGTTTGCGCATTGCGGGCAATGCCACACTCATATTGCCGCTGCATGGTGAACTGGACCGCATTCGTGAGGAAGCGGCGGGCGCTGGAAAGATTGGCACCACGGGGCGCGGAATTGGACCTGCTTACGAAGACAAAGTTGGACGGCGCGCTATCCGGGTGAATGATCTGGCTGATCTTTCAACCCTTGGACCCAAAATTGACCGGTTGCTAACGCATCACAATGCGCTGCGTCGCGGCCTTGGGCAGGCGGAAATTCAGGCAGCCGAAATTCTAAAACAGCTCAGTGAAATTGCGCCCAAGATTCTGACCTATTCAGATGCGGTTTGGTCGCTGCTTGACGACGTGAAGCGGGAGGGCAAGCGCATTCTGTTTGAGGGTGCACAAGGCGTGTTGCTGGATGTTGACCATGGCACATATCCTTACGTGACATCGTCCAACACCGTAGCGGGGCAGGCGGCGGCGGGCTCTGGTCTTGGGCCCTCCAGCATTGGCTATGTTCTGGGCATTGCCAAAGCCTACACGACACGGGTTGGCTCGGGGCCATTTCCAACGGAGCAACAGAATGAAGTCGGTGAGTATATCGGTGAACGAGGCCGTGAATTTGGAACGGTTACCGGACGCAAGCGCCGCTGCGGATGGTTCGATTCCGTGCTTGTCCGGCAAGCGATCAAAACTTCCGGCATCCATGGCATTGCGCTCACCAAGCTTGACGTGCTGGACGGTTTGAAAGAAATCAAAGTTGGTGTGGGCTACATGCTTGATGGCAAGCGCGTTGACCGGTTTCCTGCGGCCGAAGAGGCGCAGGCCCGGGTTGAACCCATCTATGAAACACTCGATGGTTGGCAGGATACCACAGCGGGCGCCAGATCCTGGGCGCAGCTGCCCGCACCTGCCATCAAATATGTCAAATATCTTGAGGAACTGATCGAATGTCCGGTAGCGCTGCTTTCCACTTCGCCGGAGCGCGAGGATACGATTTTGATGAAAGATCCGTTTGCGGATTAACCAAGGGGCTGCTTATTGGAATCTGCGATAGATTGAGACTGCCGAGTAATCTAATGTTGCTTCTGTGCGGGCGTTCAATTGGGTGAAGTGAGTTTGCTGTGAAGCGTAAATTACTGGTTTGGCTATTGGTTTCCTTGGTGACTTGGGCGGGCCTTGCGGCCGGGGCGTTTGCCAAGACCTATTTTGAAGTGGCCCAAGGCCTATTGCGAAATTTGCCCGAGGACGCGCGATTGCGCGATGACCTGGAGGCGGTGATATTTGCCGAGGCAAATCGTTACCGGAGCAGCAAAGGCATTGCATCTCTGAGCGCCAGCGACAAGCTGCAAGATGCAGCACGGGCGCAAGCCATCGACATGATGCTGAATGGATTTGTTGGGCACCAGGCAACAACTGGCCAGCAATTTGAAACCCGCATGCGAGCCTTTGTTGGCAACACAATGTTCATGCCGCGCATGGCTGAGAATGCCGCGCGCGATACCCAGAGGGGAGAGGCTAACGCTGCCAAGGCACGGCGGCTGTTTCAGCAATGGGTGGGAAGCAAGCCGCATCGCAAGGCGCTGTTGAACGGAACCTACACATTCGTATCAACCGGCGTGGTGCAGCGTGGAAACAAGATTTGGGCAGTGCAGATATTTTTTGCGCCGCTGCCAGATGACAATAAAATCACCGGCAGCGGCGGTTTGTATTAGTTGGCAGCCAGCGCTGCAGCCGCTCGGGGTGCTAAGGCTTTTTGTGCGGCGTTCTTGACGGCCTTTTGAACTTTCTCAAAGGCCCGCACTTCAATCTGGCGGATGCGCTCACGCGAAACGTTGAATTCAACTGAAAGGTCCTCAAGCGTTATCGGCTCATCACGAAGCTTGCGGGCTTCGAATACACGGCGTTCACGATCAGTCAGTTTCTCCAACGCGCCGTTCAACATTTCCTTGCGCATGGCGGCTTCTTCGTTGTTGACCAAGATTTCTTCCTGGCTGTCCGCATCATCAACCAACCAATCCTGCCATTCGCCTTCGGCATCAGCGCTGATGTGACTGTTGAGCGAGGCGTCGCCGCTGAGCCTGCGGTTCATGTTGACGACTTCTTTTTCTTCCACGCCGAGTCTTGTGGCGATGAGCTTTACCTGATCGGGCTTCAAGTCACCTTCTTCAAGCGCCTGGATCTGGCCCTTCATTCTGCGCAGGTTGAAAAACAGTTTTTTCTGGCTGGCGGTGGTTCCCATTTTTACGAGTGACCACGAGCGCAAGACATATTCCTGGATTGAAGCCTTGATCCACCACATGGCATAGGTTGCCAGGCGGAAGCCCTTGTCTGGTTCGAAACGTTTTACGGCCTGCATGAGGCCAACGTTGCCTTCGGAGATGACTTCGCCAATCGGCAGGCCGTAACCCCGGTAACCCATGGCAATTTTGGCCACGAGGCGCAGATGGCTGGTGATCATGCGTTCAGCCGCTTTGCTGTCACCATGCTCCTTCCAGCGTTTGGCCAGCATGAATTCCTCGTTGGGCTCCAACATTGGAAAACCACGAATTTCCTGGAGATAACGATTGAGACCGCTTTCACCGGCGGCAATAGCTGGCAATGCTGTGGTCCGTGACATCTGCTATGTTTCCCTTCATCTAGCATCCACTGACCAGTGGAGGCTTGTGTAAATATAATAGGGGATTTCCGGATTAAAAGGTACTATTAAAGTTACAGTTTCACTTTAAGTTGATTGTTGCTTGAGCGCCTGTAACAGCAATGTCATGTCTTCGGGCAGGGGGCTTTCAAAGCGCAGGGCCTTGCCGGTTCGCGGATGTTCGAAGCCAAGTAGGCAGGCGTGAAGTGCCTGTCTATTCAATGACATAACGGCGCTTCTTGCAGCTTCACTTAAATTTCCGAGGGAGGCTTTGAAGCTTTGGCCATAGGTTTTGTCGCCCAGGAGGGGGTGGCCGATATGGGTCATGTGTACGCGGATCTGGTGGGTGCGGCCGGTTTCCAAAATGCAGCGAATGAGGCTTGCAACCGGGGGTTTGCCGAAGCTTTCCAGTGTCTCGTGGTGGGTTACAGCCGCGCGGGCGGTGGCTGATTTTGACACCATCATTTTCTGCCGGTTGGTGTTGCTGCGGGCAATGCCAGTCGAGACCGTGCCGCGGTTGCGCTCAGGTGCGCCCCATACAATTGCCTGATAGGCCCGTTCCAATTTACCGTCCAAGCCATGGGCTGCAAACTGCTCGGAGAGGCCCTGGTGGGCTGCGTCATTCTTGGCAACTACCAGGAGACCGCTGGTGTCTTTGTCCAGCCTGTGGACGATGCCAGGTCGCTTGACGCCGCCGATCCCTGACAAGCTATCACCGCAATGGGCGATGAGCGCATTGACGAGGGTTCCCGTCTCATTTCCGGCACCGGGATGAACCACAAGGCCAGGGGGTTTATCAATAATGATCAGGTCTTTGTCTTCGTAAACCACAGTCAGCGGGATGATCTCGGCTTGGGGTTCCGGCTCGACGGCGGGCGGAATGGTGGTTTTTACGGTTTGGCCCGCTTTCAGTTTGTAGCGGGCTTCCACAACGGGATTGCCCTCGACAGAAACATGGCCTTCCGCGATAAGCCGTTGGAAGCGGGCGCGGCTTACCTCGGGGAAGGCGGACGCCAAAAATCGATCGAGGCGGTCAGGAGTTTCAACGGCTGCTTCGAGTATTTGGGAGACGGACGAGTTCATGGATGATCAAACTTCAAATGTTGGCGAAGCGCCGCCGGTCAATCGTTTTCTGGTGTTTTCCGTGTATTTCATGGGGGCGATTCTGATCTTGCTGTTCCTAGGCCTAATTGGCGGCATAATCTACAAGATCAAGAACCGGGCCGTTGTGCCGGAGGGAACTGGTGTGGTGGAACTGGGCTTGCCAGCTACAGCGCAGGTGCGGGAAGCCACACTGACGGGTGATCGGTTGACGATCAATACGGGCACGGAAGTTTTCATCGTTGAGGTGAGCACACGCAAGGTCTTGCTGCGCGTGAAGGCAACAACACCCTAGCGCTTGCGCTGGCTGCGGCGCCCCGATATAGAGACGATCGTGCCTCAGGGTCCCTTCGTCTATCGGTTAGGACGACAGCCTCTCACGTTGTAAAGGCGGGTTCGATTCCCGCAGGGATCACCACCATGAAATTGAGTTATTGAAATTGTTCATATATTTTAAAAGTGGGACACTTTTGGGGGAAAAGTGGGACACCTTTGGTTCATTTTATGTTCGCGGAACCATCAGCGGCATAGCATCTTGCGAGAGTTTTCGACGGTTTGCCCGACGCGTGTAGAGCGCTGCCATTTCGGCTCGTGTCCACCCAAAAATCGCCATGAGTTGAAGATCGCTAGCTCCGTTTTCTGCGGCGATGGTTGCGCCTGCTTTGCGCAGTCCGTGACTGGAACAATGTGGCAATCCTGCTTGATCGCACCACTGTCGCTTTGCATTGCCAAAACCATTTGCAGTAAAAGGTTTTCCAAAGCTGTTGACGAGAAATGTCATATGTCCCAGATTTGTTGCGTCCAACACTATCTGCAATAGCGGTAGGATTGGCAGGTCCACATCTGCCCGTGTTTTGCCGTGGCGAAATTCCTGCCAACCTTCTCTGATGTGCTGACGACCGAGCAATACGACATCGCCGCGTCTTGATCCCGTGTAAAGTAGAAGTGCCATCGCCAGTCGTGCAACCGATCCCAATGCATGGCGCTCTTCAAATTTGTGTACTTCCGCGACGGTCCAGGTGTGATGGCCGTCAGTCTTCGTTTTAATTTTTGAAATTTCAGCGACTGGAATGCGCTTTGCAATTCCACGATTCATTGCAAACTTGAACAATGCCCTGAGAGCTTTCAAGAGTCCGTTGGCAGCTTCGGGTCTATCAGCACGATCATCAAGGCAAACCCTCACATGCCTGGCTTCAATCTTTGCGAATGGCTTATCACCAATTGCGGGGTGCAGGTTGATGAGTATGCGACGTCGTGTAGCTCGCGAGAGCGACGCCAATTCCACTTTGAAAGTCGTTGAGTTGAAGTACGTGTGGCAAAGCCATGCGAACGAACCCTCGTTAACGCGCTGAAGGCCGCTGACCTTAGCGGTTTGCCTCTTAAGCGCCTCTTGATAGGTTTCCATGAACTCTTCTGAACCGGGAATTCCTGGCAATCTCACTTTCTCTTGATTTTTGACACGAAAATAAAATCTATCATTGCCGTGTCGATCTATATCTCTGACACCGTGTTGCAAATCGATCTTGACTGGCCTGCTTCTGACCTGCTTCCCATAATTTGGACCATTCGGATCTGGAATTTTCCAATTATGATCCTGGTGACGGGAGGAGGAAGGTTCCATGAAGAAGTTAAAGTTCACAGAATCGCAGATCGCGTTTATTTTGCAGCAAGCAGATGAAGGAACGGCTGTTGCGGAGGTCTGTCGCAAGACCGGGATTTCAGATGCGACGTTTTATAACTGGCGCAAGCGCTATGGCGGAATGACGCCATCCGAGGTGAAACGGATGCCCTGCTTGGGTGAACCGATGTCGCCATGAGTAGATTCCGGGCCTGCCGTTGACCGTTTTATTGTGCTACCCCTATGTTGCGCATGCATATTAAGCGTGGTCGCCTCGGTAGTTGCCCTTCCGAGTCATTGCTATGTTACCCAAATAGCAGACCTTGGTTGCCCCCTAGGCCTGTTTTTGAGTCATATTTTTTCGTGTCAATGGGTCGAGATTTTGACAATTTGCTGCCGATCGCAGGCGCTGGCAAGTCACGCAGAAGCCTTGGGTGAGCTCTCCAAATTTCTTTATTCGCAAATCCGATAATTGCCGCTTTTTCCATGGATGCCGATATCGAAGTGGAAGTGGGCAGCATGAGCCGCATTAGAACCCGGGCCCAGAACTGTTGTGAAGTAACCACAGGCAGAGGCACGCAGGCCGCGCAAAACTGTATAGGTCGAGGCGCTTGGGGTTTGTGCATCTGCAACAGTGACGATCTTGCCATTTTGCATGGTAAAAGTCGTGATGTCGACTGCATTGCCCCGCCCGTGCTCACTGATTTTTGCGGCTACGTCGCCATTGCGACCGCGGCACTCATAACCTGGGCCTGTGGAGACTTTTGCAAGCGGCGTGCCTAATTGGGCTGCCAGAATAGGCGCTGCAGATTCGCGCAGCCATTTTGAAAATTGCAACGCCTGGTGGCAATTCAAGAGTGGTGATTCAGGTAAATCTATTATGTAGCTGTTTACTTTTACCGCGTGAACCCGAACCGGGTTTTGCACATGACAAACCTCATTGCCCAATGCTCCCGCGACAACCATATCTGCGACACCAGCAGCAATTGTAAAGTTTGCGCCTTCAGCCCTGAGCTTTTGCAGGCAATCCTTGTCCCCGCCGGATGCCATGCTCTCCTGCCGGGGTATGTCCGGGGGCACTACTGACGGTTTGTCCGGCATGATAACCGCCGACTTCTGCGGTTTCATACGCGGCACAGGGACAGACGCGTTCTCCAGAGGTTCCATCAGTGGTTTTTCGCGAGGTAGTGGCGGTACGATTTTGGGGGCCACTTTCGGTGTTTCAGCCTTCGCAGCACCTGAGCCTACCGGTTTCTTCATGCGTGCCTTTGGTTTAGTTTTGCAAGTCGCCTTGAAAGAGCGGCAGACACTGTTGTCTATTCGCTTCAGCGCGTTTACGAGAGCAGCAGAGTCGGCAGATGCAACGCCGGTCACGCCAAATGTGATCGCCACTGCCAAGAAAAACATGGTCGGACTAGAACCGCAAATTTTCATTACCCCATAACGCTGTTGGACGCCGAAAGTTCCATTGGGTGGCCGTGGCCTGGTCGCGTGTGCAATAAAATTTACGCGCTGTTCGTTCGATCTAGAGTGTGGAGTAAAAAGCACTCCATCGCTGGGTAATTCCAGACCTTACCTAAGCGGGTCATCGAGCAGCCCATGGCTTGGGCATTCCGCATTAGATCTGCGGCGGCCATGCAATGAATTGCATGACCACCTCGGGTTGTGAGCGGCTTGTTGTCTATTCTTCCAATTGCCCAATTAGGGCCGTAGCGCGACTTACTGATACGCGGCGGTTTTCCTGTTCGGCTTCCGCCGTAGGGATTTTGAGATACCGCTCACCATAACCCACTGTTTGCAAGTTTCCGGCAGGAATGACGTAATAGGTGGTCAAGGCTTGCTTGATTGCCGTGGCCCTCTTGCGAGATAGATCAAGATTGGTTGCGTCTGAACCAACAGCATCAGTGTGGCCTTCAATCAGAAACACTTCGCGCGGATGTTTGGCAATGATGCGTTCCATGATTTCGGCGATGCGGTCGAGGTTGCGAACTTCTTCTGCCCGCACAAAAGCTTCATTGAATCCGAAGCGTACTGTGTCGATTTCAACGCGCGGCAGCGCCTCGCGCAATTCGGGTGAAGCGGTAACTTCATCCAGTGTATAGCGGCGTGAAACTTCGCGGCGCGGAGGAGCAACCAGCACGTCTTCCAGCTCTTCATCGTCCACTTCTGCGGCGTAAACATCACGCTGGCGTCGGTTGGGATCGAATTGAAGCCCAATCTCAATATTGAAATCGTCATTCCCAATGCGGGCCGAGAGCTCGGCCTGGCGTTGGCGGCGGTCACGCATCATGCGCTCACGCAACAGTTCCTCATCGCGTTGAACAGCTTCGCGCCAGTAGGCACGGCGATCCTCTTCATATTGCTGATCTTCGGCTGCCTGGCGATAAACTTCAAGTCGGCGGCGCAACTCGGCATTTTCAAGATCTTGTGATGGGCGGCGATCCGACAGGATCACTTGAATGGAGGTCGTGTTGTTAATGGTTGTATTGCCGCCGGCCGCAGGAGCTTCAGTACCTGCTTTTGCGGCGGCTTCCTGTTCTGCTTTGGTCTTGGCTGCCAATTCGGCTTCAGCCACGCGGCTGCGCAATACCAGCCTTTCGGCTTTTAGTTTTTCACGCAACGCCAGTTCAGTTTGAGCTGAAAGCTGGTTGCCCGCCATCAGGTCACGAATGCCGTCAAGGCGCTGGCGCAACTCGTCATCCGAAAGGCTATCGGCGGTGCGTGCATCTTCCAGATAAACCTTGGCTTGTGCCTCTGCTTCAGGATTTGCCGTGTTGCCGTCGAGTTGTTTGGTTTGTTCGACGTCAGCAGCGGGAGGTGCTGCTGGCGGCTGTTCTGCGACGGCTGGAGGCTGCTCAATCGCAGGCTGCTCGGCAACTGGTGCTGCAGGCTGTGTTGCTGGCGCCTCCACCACCGGTGCTGCGGGTTGTGCGGCTTGTTCTTCGCGCAACGCGATTTCTGCGCGGGCAGATTTTGCAATATCCTGGAGTTGTTTGCGAACATCCTTTGACAGGGTTTCCATCTTTGCAAATTCACGGGCCAGTTTTGCCCGCGCGGTAAGTTCTTCCACCGACATCTCTGCCGCCGGACGCTTGTCATTCAATAGGGCCAAAACCTCATCTGGAATCTGCTCCGCCATCGTTTCGGTTGCAGGCTGGACTTCGGTCGTTGTTTCTTGGGCAAGAACCGGTGCTGCGAATAATGCCAATGCCAAAAGGCTGGCGGTCAAAGGGGAACATTTCATTTAAGTACTCCAACTGCTTGTGCGTGATTCATTTCACGCCATATCAAAAAATTTATGGTGGCTTCAAGAAGCTGCATAGGCACAACTTCGCCGCGATTAAATTACGCTGCTGGGATGTAAACGCAGAACGTCACGAATTGTTCCCTGCGATGTATCATGAACTCCCAATCATCGCGCTGGGTTAGTTGCGTTTGACCGAACGTTTGCGCGCCTTGAAACTAACAAGAGCAAACCGGCATGCTAGGCCGATGATAAACATATTATGAGACTTACAGCAGCCTAGCGCAGACCAAAGAACGAAAGAACTGCCAGGATTATGACGACAGCTCCGACGAGATAAACAATGTTGTTCATGTTAAATTCTCCATTGGTGATTTTATCATAATGCACGACAAGGAGAATTGGTTCCCTGCGGTGCCAGCAAGCGTATTCCGCACACTTGTTCTGGCAAAAGTTCGCGCAAGACCATATTGTAGTGGGTCGAATTCTTGCCGTTGTCCGGAACACTTGTGCCCGGTGTGCGTTACCGTCCAGCGCGACAATATAAGCGCAGGCTCATTAAATGCCTGCAGGTCGCCAGCACCAGTTAAGCAATCAAACAAGGAGCTATGATAATGGCGATCACCACCGACAATCAAAGACGGAACAACCCGGAAACCGGCATGCCAGGGCAAACTGGAACCGTAAGGCCCGATATACATGTAAACCAAACGACCACTCCATCGCGGGCGTCGACCAGCCCTGCTGGATTTATCGCCGTCGTGATCATTGTTTTGGCCGGGTTGGCCTTTGCAATGTATGTTTATTCGAACCAAGGAACGATGATGCCGGATGTAATCCAGAATAACACGACACAGACGACTCCTGAAGTGCTCCCAGTGGTTCCGGCACCAGATGCAACGATCCAACAAACACAGCCTGACGCGACAGTTCCGAAACAGTCTGGTGATGCCCAGCCCGAAACAACGGCCCCAGCGCCCAGCGCCAATCCATAGTTGATCTGAATGCCGGAGCCCTCCTGATGGACCGGCATTCAAATTCAACTCAATGGCCAATGCGTTCTTCAATTGCATGCCAATGAAGTTTGATTTGCACGGGGAACCACTTTCCAATTCGCGCGTTCGATGATCAACCAGTAAAAAGGAGATTGGTTATGAAAAACACTAAACTTTCCGTCGCTACATTTGCATTGTTGTTGGCTTCAGGCATGGCATACGCCCAAGACTCGACAGCAACCCCCACCCAATCTGACGTAACCACAAATGTGAATTGCCCAGCCCCTGGAACAGTGCCTGAGGCCGATTTGAAACCTGAATGCAAGCCAGGAATGACCACGACCGAGGACCCTAAGGGTGATTCTGACGCAACGCGCACAACCCAGGTTCTAAAATCCGCTGCGGAGGTTCCCGCTGTGAACCCACTGGCTGACTCTACGGCTTCCACCACCACCAACCCTGACACGACCACAGACACCGGCGCAGTCCCTGCAATTGATCCTGCGAAGTCCATTTTGGCAACGAATTTTATTGGCAAGACGGTTTACTCCACCGCAAATGAGAATGTCGGTGAGATCAATGACCTGGTTATGAATGTTGATGGAAGCACAGTAGTTGCCATATTGGGAGTAGGCGGATTCCTTGGGATGGGTGAAAAGGACGTGGCGCTTCCTTTGTCAGACATCAGCGTAACCCGCGACGAAACCAATACGATGCGCCTGACGATCGCCGCCTCCAAGGAACAGCTTGAGGCTGCGCCGGTGTTTGACCGCACAGCGCTGAACTAACGACCCGCTGCGGCACCTTTATTCAAGTGCCGTGGGAACCTTTTGCCTTTGTAGGCATTGTTCTGGACTAACACCAAAGGAGTTTCGTCATGAATCGTCTACTTCTCGCATCAGCCTTTGCTGCCTCGCTAGCTTTTGCGCTCCCGACAGCAGCCGAAGCCAAAACCACCGTCCAGATCTACCTCGGCTATCCACACTATGATTACCAGGTAGACCCTGATTATCGCTATCGGAAAGGCTATGGGTGGTATAGGCCTAGCTATAGCGGGCGCCTCTCTTGCAACCAAGCCAGGCGGCAAGTCATAGACCGTGGCTTTCGCAGGGTCTCGACAATTGAATGTCGCGGCTCCACTTACACTTTTAGGGCAATTCGCCGCGGAGAGCCTGTGAGGGTTTATGTGAACGCTCGGACTGGTGCAGTCTGGCGCGGCTAGGAACTGATATGCACTGTCCGGCCTTGGGTCGGGCAGTGCTGTCCTGATTTGGTCTGAATGCGGCTTGGGAAATTGAGAATATTGACCAGGAACCTATAATCAGGGTTACGGCTCCAGATTTTTGGATTTGCGCGGACACCAATGAACTTGAAAAATAACTTAAGGACTCCGTTGTCCGCCGATATGGACTTCCCGACGCCCACCGCCCTGTGGTTGCGACAAGCCATGAGCGTGACCAGAATGGTGTTTTACTCCTGCGAGGTGGCAACTGGACATACTGTGAGAACACAAAATTGCCTTGAAGTGATGGGCATCCCGGCTGCGGGACCGAGCCAACAATGGTCAGAGTTGGTCTATCTAGAAGACCGCCCCTATTTCGAGAGTGCGTTGAAATCGATTTCTCAGAATCAGCCAAGATTTGAAATTGAATATCGCGTCGTGCATGGCGTTACCGGAACCGTCTTCTGGGTACTTGATCGCGGCGAAGGTGATTTTGACGAAACAGGTTACTTGCGCCATGTGCGTGGTGGCATTGTCGAAATCAGCGAAAGAGTTGAAGATGAGGCAAAAAGAAAATCTGCAGCGCTTCTCTACAAGCTGGCTTTTGAAGCCGCGCAGATGGGTGCATGGCACCTGGATGTAGCCACAAACAGATTGGCCTATACTGACGAACTGCTTGAGCTTGTTGGCCTTGATTGCGCTCAATTCGATGACACACCAGACGCTATCGACAAAATTATACACCAGGATGATGTGGGGCCATGGCGGGCGGCATTTGACTATTCGCTGGCACCAGGCGGCAAACTGGAGATTGAATTCCGGGTGAACTCACCAAAGCGTGGAGCCCGCTGGTTTCTGTCGCGCGGGGAAGTGTTGCGTGGTGAAAACGGGATCGTGCTCGAATGCTACGGCGTGATGATTGATATCACCGAACGCAAGGTCGCGGAGGCTGATGCTGCGCGACTCGCGGCGATCATCACATCGTCTGTGGACGCAATTATAAGCACCGACACCAATGGACTGGTGACGAGTTGGAATGGCAGTGCCGAACGCCTGCTGGGATACAGCGCTCAAGAGATGACCGGTCAGCCTATCTCCCGGATTTTTCCTCCGGAGGAGGCTTTCGAGGCAAGTGCGGGAAAGAGCGTCACCACGAGTACGGAAACCGCCGCGTCATACGAGTCGGTGAGACTACGCAAAGATGGCAATCGGCTTGATGTGTCACTTACTGTCTCGCCTATACGCAATGCGAGCGGCCAGATTTCTGGAACTTCGACAATTGCGCGCGACATTACCGAGCGCAAGGCCTGGGAAAAACATCAAACCATGCTGATGCGCGAACTCAGCCACCGGGTGAAGAACACTTTGGCTGTCATTCAGGCGATGACGCGCCAAACGTTGCGGTCCACGTCTGATCCCAAGCGTTTTGTGGAGGCTTTCGAGGGCCGCATCCGCAGCCTGGCAGCATCGCATGCGCTCTTGACGGACAGCGACTGGCGCGGTGCCAACCTGGCAAGCATCATTCAAAATCAGTTATCTGGCGTTGTGGACGACGTAGCCCTGCGGTTCAGTCTGCGCGGGCCAGAGGTGATTTTACCTGCCGAAACCGCAACGCAGTTGGGGCTCGTTTTGCATGAACTTGCCACCAATGCAACCAAGCATGGGGCTCTGTCGACGATGGAGGGAAAAGTTGCGATTGTATGGACCGTTTCACAGGGCAAACTAAACATGACTTGGCGCGAGAGGGGAGGGGCAAAAATAGATGCTCCCCCGAAACACGCAGGCTTTGGCACGGCGCTCATTGACTCAAGCGTCGCCAGAATCCGGCGTCAGTACAATTCCCAAGGATTAACCTGCAGGATTCAGATTGCGCTCTGATCTCGTAACTCCGACGCTTTTTGGGGTGTGGTAAATGCTCAATAATGTCAGGATATTGATACTGGAGGACGAGCCCCTCATCGCCATGGAGCTTGCGGAATTGATTTCGAATGCCGGGGGCACAGTTGTAGCTTCAACCCGCACAGTGCGTGACGCGCTGGATTTTGCCAGCCAGGCCAGCATAGACATTGCATTGCTCGATGTTCATTTGGGTTCGGAAACATCCCTTGACGTGGCCGAAAAACTGAAAGGCCTGGGAATTCCGTTTCTTCTTTGCACGGGAGATGGCAAAGACCATGTCCATTTCGCAAATTGGCCGAGCGTGCCCGTGATTGTCAAACCTTACAAGCCCGGAGTCGTTGTTGAGGCGCTGTCGCTGTTGATACAAGCGGAACTCGGTCCTGGAACTGCCTGACTACTTGTGCATTTAGACAGCATGCAGCGTGCGCGCGCGCCTTAATTCAAATCAAGAGCATATTCAATGGACACAGCGCATCCCAACCATTCGTTTATATCCAGCGAAGATGTGGAAAGAACCGGCGTTTACGGCAGGAACAACAGCCATATTGGAGAAGTTGACCATCGAATGATCGACAAGCCCTTCGGGTTGGGCGGGGCGGTCACACTGTGGCCGTGCCGCACAGTGATGGAACCAATTGCTTGGTGCCACGTTAACAACAGGTAGATCGCATCAAATTATGGAGTCTGGAAAGATGGCTGCAACATCGAACTTTCGCGGCCGCAATGGCGGAGCCTCGCATGGCATTATCGACGACGTTCTGGCCATGGCCGGAAGTCTTGCGAGCAGCCGCAAGGAAGCGCTCGCCGCGAAGTTTGAAACAGTGGCCGAGTCGCTGCGAACCTATTCTGAAGTCGTGCCAGGAATTCCACGTTTGGGTGAATATGCCAGCGCCGCCGCCAATAGCCTGGAGGACTTGTCCAGCTATGTCCAGGAAAGCGACCTCCCGACAATGCTGGGTGACGCCCGCGAGTTTTCGAGGCGGCATCCCGTCGCAACTTTGGCAGGAAGCATAGCCGCTGGCGTTATTCTCACCCAACTCATGCAATCGAGAACCACAATCCAACCGGTCAAAACCAGCCGCCGTCGCGACGTTAGACAATCGAGGACAAAGTCCTGATTGAGTAGCTTTCCCCTGCAATCACTTTTCCCCAGGCATTTCCCTCCCCCTCCCTGCAAGATTGCCTGCAACTGACGATCCCCGGCATTGTCCGGGGTCTTTTTTTGACAGCAAGGGCGTTGGAAAGCCGTAACGGCCGGGATGCGTACTTTCTTTGTTTGCACTAGCAACTTAATGGCCTGCCCAACGTTTAGCTACCAGAAGCAAAATTCTTGCTCAGAGGTAAATGAAATGAAATCCTTCAGCGCCATTTTTATATTGACCATCATATTTCTGTCTGCTGGCGCCGTTGCAAACAATCCCAAGATCCCGGCGCAATTGGACAAACCGGAGTATTCAAATGTTACGGTGGTTAGTAAAAACCAGTCTTGGCCTCTCCTCAGCCTGATGACAGTAGAGTCGTGCAGTCAGGTCCGCTGCATCGACGTTTGAGAACAGTTCGTTGGCCGTGTTTCCCCTGACACACCTGCGAATAGCGAGGCGGAGTGGTTCGAAGCAAAGCCCCGATTTTGAACCACTCCGCGCGCAACTGTTTTGTGCCAATGGTCGATGGCAGCAGGCTTAATGACTGCCTGACGGCAAATGGCGACTGCGGCAAGTCAGCGGCCGACGCTTTCTGCGAGACGGGCGGGCAGATAAAATTCCACATGCAGGGTGCGGCAACGCACGGTTGATAGTTTTGGTATCCGATGGAACCGATCTGGCAGTGAGCCGTTCTACCTACGCCTTCACATATGCGAGGATCGCTAGATGATCGACCATGTCCATGCTTAAGTCCACGAAACAGCTTGATGATCCCGCAAGGCCTGAACTAGGTCTGCTTCTGCAGCGCGCTACGATCGATGGAAAGCGTTGGATGGCAGCAGAGCTGATGCTGGCGCGTGCTGAACTTGGCGACCTGCGCCGCCGTTGCGTCACTGCGGCGATATTCGCGCTTGTAGCCTTGGCCGCCCTGCTGTGCGCGCTCCTTATCCTTGCCGAAGCCGGGGTGGCGGCGGCGGCGCTCTATCTGGGCAGTGAAATCGGCGGCGGAATCGCGATTGGAGCCTTATTTCTGGTCGTCGCTTTCGGCTGCCTGGTTGTAATGGCTTTGATGTTCAAGTGGAAACCGGAAAGCCTGTTCTTCAGCTGGATGCGGAAGCGGACCTGACATGAAATCACTGCAACATTCCATAGCCGAAGCCCGAGCCAGCAGAGCCGAGCTGCAGGACTCGCTTCGTGACGTCGGCAAAAGACTCACCCTGCCAGAGCTCGCAGAAGACGCGCTGCGCGCCCTCGATCCGAAATTGACGATTCTTGGCCGCGTGAAAACGGGAATACAACGGCAACCACTTTTTGCTTCTGCGCTGCTGGCGGGCGCAGGGTGGCTGGTCAGCAGCATGCTGCGGACCGGATCAAAGACCGGTAGCGAACGGTCACTCAAATTTCGCCGCCGCAAAATCAAACACGGAAATAGCAACCTCACACAAGGAGACCAACCATGACTGCCAACACCGCAACAGCCACGAATGGCCATACGTCACCCGCCGTTAAAGGCAAATCTGCGCGGGGCTCTAAACCGGCCAGACGCAGTGCAACTTCGCGGCCCAAAGCGAAACGGACAGCCAAACCCGCTGGCTCGGTAACCGGCAGCTATAGCGCGTCGGCATCGCGGCTCCTGTCACGCGGAACAAAAGCAGCTGGCAGTGCCTATGAGTGGGCCGCAGAAGGTGCCGGACGCGCCGCTCCGCTCGCTGCCCGTCACATGCCTGACCAACGGACTATACAGAGACTGGTAGATGACAGGCCCTATGTTCTTGGCGCCATCGGATTGGGAATCGGCACAATGATCGGATTGATGTTGCCGGCCCGGCTGCTGGGCGGCACAGTTGTCGCGCAACCCCGCGCCACAAAGCGCGCCAGAGCCAAACGCTGATGATAATGTGCCGGCGGCGGGGTTAGCCCTGCCGCCGACTCCCCGCCTGGATTTTCTTCATTGGAGCGAGTTCATCTGATTGCTCAGCCGTTACCGCGTCAGACTCGCCAAGAAACACCCCTACTGCTGACAATGCCTCAATATTGCTGCTCAGCACCCGTAGTGTAACCAAAAGGGGAATAGCTACCACAATGCCAGCAATTCCCCATATCCAGGCCCAGAATGCCAGCGCCAGCAGAATAGCCACCGAGTTGAGCTGTAAGCGACGGCTTAGTATGTAAGGCGATACAAACTGATTTTCGATGGTGATAATTGCTGTGTACGCCAGCGGCGCAACCAACGCATATCCAAGTGAATCGAACACCACGACTGACACCAGCCCGGAAAGAACTGCGCCAGCTATTGGTCCGGCATACGGAACAAAATTCAGGACGAAAGCGAGGAATGCCCAAAGATAAGCTGTGGGCATCCCAAGAAAATAAAATACAACCGCTACAGCAATGCCAACGCCCCCGTTGATGGCTGTGAGCGTGAGGAGATAGACCGACACTTCACGCTCGACATCGTGAACAATGCGCAGCGCGTTCTTCTTGTCGGTAAGGGTCGGCATGACCCGGACCAGCTTTTCATGGAGAAGATCGCCCGATGCCATGAGAAACAGCGCCAATATGACTGCGCCGGTGAACATTACGGTGTAGCTGGCTGGATAGCCGACGGCCGTCCACAGCAACGTTTGCAGCCCTGATTCCTTGACGACGACTTCCTGGGCACCTGTAGTGTCCGCAGGGATTGCAGCATCCTGGATATCTTCAGTAATTTTTGTAAAATGTTCAAACGGCGCTCGTATGCTGCGAATTTTTTCAACAAACGTACGCTGGATTTCGGGTGCATCGGCTATCCAGCCTGCTACCGGTCCGCTGATCATATAGCCTGCCGCGAATCCGCCGGCCAACAGGATTACCGCAAAGGCGCTGGCAGTGGCCCACGCAGGCGCGCCACGACGCGCAAGCCACCGGACAGCTGGTCGAAAGGTCATTGCGATGAGAACGGCAACAATCACGGGCAACAAAAATTCGCGGGCAAAATATGTGGCGAAAACGGCGCCAAGGAACAGTATTCCTACGAGCGCCGTCCGCGATTGCTTGAGGTAGATGGCGGTGTTGTCTGGTTCTGTGGCCGCCATATCTTGCCCCGTCGCTTTTAGAGTTTACCCATCAGGACCAGCACGACGATCACGACCAAGACCAGCCCAAGGCCCCCCGATGGTCCATAGCCCCAGCTCCTGCTGTGACCCCAGTTTGGCAGCGCGCCGACGAGGATTAGTATCAGTATGATAATAAGAATTGTGCTGAGCGTCATATTCTTCTCCTGGGCCTATTTCACCATGAATAGAACGCAATGTTGCCCGGATTGGTTCCATCAACGGCCAACTGAGTTTGCAGTCAGGATTTCGGCCGTGTTTCAGCCTCATCGTGGGGTCTGCCCGACGGGTCGGCAACTGGCAGATCTCCGCCGAGGAGAAGGGCGAGCCTTTCGCGCGCGCGACTGACCCTGCTTTTAACCGTTCCAACTGCGACACCGCAGATTTCCGCCACTTCCTGATACGAGAAGCCAGACGCACCGACCAGAACAACCGCTTCTCGCTGGTCGTCTGGCAATTGCGCCAGGGCCAACTGCAGTTCAACCATTTCAAGGTGGCCTTCCTGCCCGCCAGACACGGCGACCGCGCCTGCATGAACGCCGTCCGCATCCTCAACCTCGCGGCGGCGCTTGCGGATGTGGGTGTAGAACTCGTTGCGAAGGATTGTGAAGAGCCAGGCCCGGAGGTTGGTGCCTGGCTGATAACTTTCATGGTGGTTCCAGGCCTTCATCAGTGTTTCCTGAACCAGATCGTCAGCCCGGTCGGGCCGCGCCGTGAGTGACATGCCAAAAGCGCGCAATCCCGGTATTGCAGCTATGAGCTGACTGCGGAATTCGCTGGATACAGGCGTATTGCCTTCCAACTCGGCTAATCCTTCTTTGCCGTTTTGGCTTCAAGCTTCATCAGCAGATCCATAAAGCGATCTGGCACTGGCTGTTTTGCAACGTCGTCGTAATAATCGCGCAGTCGACTGCCGATGATGTCATAGACCGGTGGCTTGCCACTTGCGGCGCTCGTAGTACTTGTCCGGTCGATCATTTTTCTGGACTTGCCTTTTGCTTTATTGTCTGGTTCAGTCATTATTCCCCTGCCAAGGCAATTTTCTTACACTGGCCCCTTCGGCAGGCAGAAACCTGCTGACTGGACCTCAATGCATACAAGCGCGACAAGTTCCGTTGTTGCAAAAATAATCCAATCCAGGCGGAACCTTTTGTTAACTTTCGTGTTGATGTGACTAACAGGCTTGCAAGTTCAGGTCAATTTAAGGGGAATCGCATGAGTCTGGCCACCGGTATATTGCCGCATTTACCCTACTTGAGGAGATATGCGCGGGCGCTTAGCGGCACACAGAAGGCGGGAGACGCCTATGTGGCGGCTGTTCTTGAGGCCTTGATCGACGATCCGAACGACTTCGACACCTCGTTGGATACCAAGGTTGCGTTGTACCGTGCCTTTTGCCGTCTGTGGGAATCTGTAGCCCTTAACCTCACCTCGAACCCGGGCACATCCGATATTCCGGTCAATTCGCCAAAATGGGCGAAACTGGCGGAACAGCGGGTTTCAATAATTCCGCCGCGGGCCCGTGAGGCTTTCCTATTGGCGGCGGTTGAAGGTTTTTCGCGCCAGGCTATTGCCGCGATATTGGGCCGAGACGAAGAAAGTGTGGCGCAACTGATTGATGAGGCTGCCCAGGCCATTGTCGATCAGGTGGCAACCAGCGTGATGATCATCGAAGACGAACCACTGATCGCCCTGGATATCCGTTCGATCGTCGAGAATCTCGGTCATACTGTCACTGGCGTGGCCAGAACCCATCGCCAGGCAACTGCCTTGGCAACCCAGAATCGTCCCGGCTTGATCCTCGCCGATATACAGCTTGCCGATGGAAGCTCTGGTATCGAAGCGGTCGATCAGATCCTGGCGTCGTTTGAAGTGCCGGTGATTTTCATCACCGCTTTCCCGGAACGGCTCCTGACAGGAGAGCGCCGCGAGCCCGCATTTCTCATTACCAAGCCATTCACGCCGGAAATGGTGAGAGCGGTGGTCAGTCAGGCGCTCTTCTTTGATACGGCGGCGATGATTGCGGCGTAGCCGGCTGGCGTTGGAGTGGGCACCACGTTGGAGCGGAAAACTTGGACGCTTTGGCGGAACCGTTTTTGCCCTGGATCGTTTCTACCTTACAGCCCAAGCAGGGCTGACTGATCAACACAGCAAAAGGAGAGTGCCATGAACTGGGATCGCATTGAAGGAAATTGGAAAGAGAACAAGGGCCTTATTAAACAGAAATGGGCCGAGCTCACTGATGATGACTTGCTGGCCATAGAAGGCAGCAAGGATGAACTCGTAGGCCGGTTGCAGCAACGCTATGGCTTGGCCAAAGACAAGGCAAAGCAGGAAATAGACAGTTGGCTGGATGCCGCCTGAGGCCCTGTGGTTTACACTGCCAAGGACTATGATCGCGCCTTGCTCGCTCCTGAAGAGGTGTTTAAGTCGCCAATGGACGTGGTCACCACCGAGTCAATGACTTCTGAACAAAAACTGAAAGTCCTCCAGCATTGGGAGGCCAATGCGCGTGACTTGCAGGTGGCCACTGGGGAAAGCATGACTGGCCCGGGTCGTTCACATCTGCGCGAAATAAGGCTTGCGATCAACAAATTGTGCGAAACAGCCGGTATCGACGAAAGCAACGCAGCAACATGAGTTTGTTTTCGTTGAGATGATCGCTTCGCACATGGCCCTCCCCCAGCTTGTCATCAGTTGGGGAGGGCTTGTGCGTTTTGACCAATTTGGCTGCCTGGCGGGCGGCTTTTTTGTTCTTGCAAGGCGATGCAGGTTGCTTAAAACCAGTGGGAGCCGACTTGGTGCAAATTGGCGGGCTGAAAAAATTCCGCGTGTATGAATGCCTTGGGAGTTTTGGTTTGTTTTCCATGAAAAATATATTCAGCCCATGGATCATCAGCCAGTTGCCAGTCGTGGCCGGGGCGTTGCTTGCCATTGTGATTGGCTTGATGGCAATCCTGGGCTTGGAATACCGCCAGGAAGTTGGAGCTGTTCAGCACACACTGGAAGTTGAGAAGAGGCTGTCGCAGCTCTTGTCCACCATCCAGGAAGCGGAAGCCAGTAATCGCGGGTTTCTGCTGACCGGCGATGAAACTTATTTGCAAGGCTACGAAACAGCCGCTGCCCAGGTCGGCAGCCAATTTGATGCCGTAAAAATGCTTGTTGCCGATGACCCGGAACAAAGCCGGGTCCTAACCAATCTCTGGCCCACAATCGAAAGCCGCTTTGCTCTCCTGAAGAAGGGCATCGCCATCCGCCGTGGTGAGGGCTTGGCGTCCGCCGTGCAGTTTGTACAAACCAACATTGGCCGCAATGTCATGTTGGAGGTTCGTGCCGGTTTTACCCAGTTGCAAAAAAACGAGGCCGAACTGCTGCGCTTGCGCCAAGCTGGCGCACAGCGCTTGATCAATGCGGCCTCGATCACTTCGATCGCGGGGATCATTCTGATCGTGCTGTCCGTGACAGCATGGATATGGAATGTCAGGCGCGACCAGCACCTTCTCGTGGCGGCTACGAATGAGCGTATGCAGGCTGAAGCCCAGATGCGCCAAATGCAGAAAATCGAAGCGCTGGGTCAGCTGACTGGCGGCATTGCGCATGATTTCAACAATATGCTGGCGGTCGTCATAAGCGGGCTCAGCCTCATCAAACGTCGCCTGACGGCTGGAAATACAGATGTAATGGAATTGGCCGATGCCACCATCGACGGAGCTAACCGTGCTGCCGCATTGACGTCCAGGCTTATGGCATTCGCCCGCCAGCAACCGCTCGCACCTCAGGCTGTCGATGCGAACCAGCTGATCGGCGGCATGAGAGAGTTGATTGACCGGGCAATTGGCGAAACCATCACGGTGGAAATCGTCAGCGGAAGTGACCTGTGGCCGATACATGCGGACCCCTCGCAACTCGAGAACGCGCTCCTGAATCTATGTGTCAACGCGCGCGATGCTATGCCCGACGGGGGCAAGCTCACCATTGAAACAAGCAACACGGCAATTGACGAGCGCCTCGCCCAGCAAATAGCCATGCCGCAAGGCCAATACATTTGCATCAGGATCAGCGATGCGGGCAGCGGCATGACACCGGACGTTTTGGCACGGGCCTTTGATCCGTTCTTTACCACCAAGGACTTGGACAAGGGAACCGGCCTCGGCCTGTCCCAGGTGCACGGCTTCGTCAAGCAGTCGAGCGGGCATATCAAAATCTATTCTGAACCGGCATACGGAACAACCATCAAAATCTATTTGCCGCGCCATGACAACCCAGATGCTGGCGAACAGTCCGACACCATTCCGGCAGCAACTGCCCCCCTTGGAACAGATGGCGGCCAGGTTATTCTTGTGGTCGAGGATGACGCGAGGGTGCGCGAAATCTCCGTGGCCATGCTGCGTGAAATGGGTCACACCGTGATCCACGCGGACGGAGCCGCAGCAGCAATACGCCAGCTCGAGGCCCATCCTGAAATTGTCCTGATGTTCACCGATGTGGTAATGCCGGAAACCAATGGCCGCCAGCTCGCCGATCAGGCGCTGGCGCGCTGGCCAAATCTCAAAATTCTTTTTACCACCGGATTCACCCGCGACGTCATCCTTAAAGGCGGGCTGCTGAACGAAAATGTCAATTTGATCTCCAAGCCTTTCAGTCTCGATCAATTGGCTGCAAAGGTGGGAAGCGTGCTGGGCGGTGGCGCTGAACGGCATAGGGCCAAGTAAAAAATACCAAATGGCAGTTACGTGTAATTACATGACACCCCACTCTATCGGAATTCCCGCGCATTTTCGCCAATGCTCCCCGCCAGTGCGGAG